>JBJMGL010000186.1:0-2127 GCA_045807985.1 Bryobacteraceae bacterium | reverse complement strand
GAGTCTAAGGTTCATGCAATAAGAATACCCGAATAGCCGGTATGGTAGCAACTTAAACTCAGGACTACAATCAAAGCTCTTCGATGTGATAGCCGCGATCGCGCAAAAGCGCGATTATACCGTTCGGTCCACCCATATGAGCAGCGCCGGCCACGACAAAGTAGGTCTTGCCACTTTGTAAGTATGCCTCGATTTTCGGAATCCATTTGCGATTGCGATCAGTCAGAAATCGGTCTGCGAGCGAAGGAAAATTGCGGAACTCATCCAGCATGATGCGAGTATCGGTATCTGCATCTCCGCGTCTCCACGCCCTCGCGATCTCATCGCCTGTGCTACCCCTTCTGCGTTGCGTCGGCAGAAACATCATCAACAACATTGCCTCACTCTGATGATCAGTTAAGCCGAGGAAGACGTCAGCGTGTTCGCGTGCCGATTCCAAACCAGATACCGGTTTAGAATTGGCGCGGGCACGTCGAAGCAGGAATTCTTCTACGCCCAATGTTTCGGACATTCCGTGCAAAGCGGGTGCTTGCAGCACCAGGGAAAGAAACCAGGGTCGATAGCGTGCAAATTTGCTTTCCGGGACGTTTAACAGTTTAAAAACACGTCGCAAGTAGTCGTAAGTTCGCGGATCGACATGATTTTTTAGACTGTCGCCCTTCGGATATTCACCGGCTTTAAGTATTCCTTTGCTCGATTCCAGTAACGCTTTAGGATCTACCTCGCAAACAAGCCGATCGGAAGCGTCAAAGGCACGATTGTAGGCAGCCGGTAAAGGATAATCTTTGCTTTTCAACGCATGGATGGAGCCTCCGAGATAAAGGACGTTAGGACCGCTCGTGACTTTCCAGACACAGGCGGCACCCGCCTGGTTAACGATTACAATCAGCGATGCGGCAATAAGAATTTTGAAGTAAACAAGTGGAATTCGCCCGCTCCTGTGGCAGTGACCTCGCGGGAGAATGAGTTTCAAAAGCGGAACTGACACGATAAATTCGGGGAAACAAAGATGACGTTTTCTTTCGTTTCTAGCATGGCGATTGCGTTAGGACTCGCTCTTGCTTACGATGTCTTCGCTCAGGATGCTCCCATTGACAAGCTCCTGAACAAGCTTCCGCCGCCGGAAAAAGTGCTTAAGCCGCCAGTTCAGGGCACACGGCAGCAGCAAGATCCTGCATTTCGCGACTCTTTGGGGCAGCAGACCGTCTCCGCGATTGATAAAGGAGATTTACAGCGGGCCATGACTCTTAGTCGGAAATTGACCGCACGTTACCCGCACAGCGCTCCAGCATTTTGTCTCCGTGGATCTTTAGCCTTTACTTTGCGTCAATATAGAGAAGCGACATCTGCTTTTCGGACGGCTGCTGGCATTCAACCCGGCTCGGCCGATGCGCATTTTGGCTTGGGATTGGTAGAAAGTGCACAGGGCCATTTTGCCGCGGCGTTGCCACATCTTCAACGTTCCGCGGAGCTGCAACCTGATTCTTTTGTTCCCTACTTTTTTTTGAGCGATTGCGCTCAAAGCCTGGGTCGTAAAGAGGAAAGCCGGCGATACGCCAAGAAGGCGACTGAACTTGCGCCCTCTTCTGTGTTTACCTGGTTGCTATTGGCGCGGGCCGAGAAACAGCTGGGACACATTGAAGCTACTTTGGACGCTGTCTCGAAGGCAGCTGAAGTAGCGCCGGACAGTGCTGCCATGCTGGCATTGCAAGGATACAGCTATATTAGCGCAAACCGACTGGCGCAGGCCATCCCACCGTTACAGCGCGCCGCGCGTCTGGCGCCGCGAGATTACCTTGTGCAATCACAACTGGGGTACTGTTTGGCGACAACGGGACAGGTGGACGCGGGAATAGCCTGTCTTCGAAAAGGGGCAAGTTTGGCGCCGAACTACGGACCAGTTTGGGAAAATCTTGGATTAGCTTATCAAAAGAAGGGGAATCACCGCGATGCCGTGAAAGCGTTTGAAAGGGCGACGCAGGTTTTGCCGAACCACCAGTTACCGTGGCAACATCTGTCTGAGGAATACCGCGCAGTGGGACGGATGCAAGATGCACAGCGTGCCGCTGCTCGCGCGCAATCACTGCCGCAGGCCAATTTAAAGCCCGGACATAAGAAAGGTTAGTT
>JBJMGL010000185.1:0-2318 GCA_045807985.1 Bryobacteraceae bacterium | reverse complement strand
GGGAATGTGACGGCGACAAGCCGCTTTGGTTTTGAACGGCACGGCAGGGGTCCAAGTGTCAGAGAAGGAGCCGCCTTCCTACGCCGCCCAGCTCCCGGCGCCCAACCGGCCGATCCATGCAACAAGGTGGCGCGCCTCCGCATTGCAGTGCTTCAGCCGGAGGCCTCGACCGCCCTTTGCTCGCGACAACGGCGATTTGCCGTTGCCAAAGCCGGTGAGAAGCGCGACGCTGGCCGCAAAACCGCTAACATGGCGAATGCCGGGTTCAATCGGTTGGCTACGCGTTTTACGCTAGACACCATGCTAATCAAGTTCTGTACTGGGAGGAAAGAAAATGCACTTTAGAACTAATAAGGCAGCGCTGATAGTTTTATTCTCCCTCATACCTCTGTTAATATCTACAAACGTTCAAGCAGCAGTAATCAATGGGCTAATTGCCTATTCGTGCGGTTCCGCGGATTCCCATCAGAATATCTGCCTTGTAAACCCAGACGGAACTGGTAAGCGGCAGATCACTTCCGGAGGAGATAACGGGCTTCCCAGTTGGTCTCCTGATGGCAAGACGCTCGCCTATACCCATTATGACGTGGATCCAGCAAGCGGCATACCTATATTGCAGATCTTTACTCTAAATATTTCTGACCTATCCACAAAACCCGTAACATCGGGGATTGCTCCGGCTTGGTCTCACGATGGCACCCAAATTGCCTTTAGCAGACCCTCGTCAACCTCTCCAAGTACGACCGAGATTTGGGCCATGCGCCCAGACGGTGCCAATCAGCATCAGCTGACCAATGCACCGAGTTCGCAAAAGACCGGGGTGACATGGGCACCCGACGATAAATCCATTGCTTATACTCTGTCTGTATCTGATCCTGGACATCCATCACCGGGTATACATAACACTGTTGAGGTAACCAGCCTCGTCGGAAAATACTCATATGAGCTCACGACGAGTTCCAAGTGTCCGAGCGCACCCTGTTTTCAAAATTTCGATGCCAGCGGCCAAGTCATTGCCAGTCAACCAGTGCTCGATGCCAGTTTACCGGCATGGAGCCCGACAAGTAACCGGCATGGAGCCCGACAAGTAACGAGATTATCTTCTGGAGCGGGCTCGAAGGCGGCATGGGTGAGATTTGGCAGATAAATTCAAACGGGAAAAATAGAAAGCAATTGACCTTTCCCCCTAAACCTCCCTTTGGACTTCCCTATCCAAGCGCAGATGAGCCGGCATGGTCTCCAGATGGAACAAAGATTTTATTTAGCACGAATCGAACAGTTATAAATGTCCCTTTCGAACCAATTTACATGCAGATTCCCGAACTTTGGATGATGGATGCTGACGGAAAGAACCCTCATGCGATTATCGAAAGTACCTTTGGCCCGTTTCCTGGACGCGCCGCCTGGCAGCCTATTCCGATCCTTAGGACGACAAGCTTGGTTCCCGTTCCCGAGCGGGCTGGTTTGGCTCTGCTCGGGAGTGCCTTGCTTGGCTTTGGCCTGATCCGCCGCCGCAAGCGGATGTAATTGGACTCGTCCAGAAGCAACGGTGTGTCTTTTGACAGGCCTGGTACTGTCTGTGCTGATGATTGTGCTTGTCGCGTAATGTGCGATTCCGGAAAATGCCAGGCGGGAGTTCGCCGAAGTTCCGCTGTCCGCGGTGACAGCGGACGCTCATCGGTTCCCCTCCCTCGTCAGGTCAGCGCCGGAAGCGGACGGGGCGGAGCAGGATTAAGGCCGATCAGCTGGATAGAGCGAGAACCAATCGGTATCGTTTCCTGCTGCCCCGGTTGCCAAAGCCCAGCGGTGCGCATGTTGTCGTACAGCGCCTCGCGCGGTACTCTGCCGAATGCGAGAAACGCGTTCTCGTGCGCCGCGATCAGGGTTTCGACCCGCTCGTCGGTGACGAGCTCGACGTAAGCGGCCCGGCTCCAGCCAAGGGTGGCGACGAATACCGAAAGCCGCTTGTCGCCGCGCCGGATGACGGCCCAGTCGACCTGCATCTGCTTACTCGGCCCGGTCTCAAACCGGATCACCGGCTCGGCCGTTTCCTTCGGCCTTTGTGAGGCGAGGAACAGCTTCAGCATCGTGTACCCGCCCGAATAGCCGCGTTCGCGCAACTCGCTCAGCAGCACGCTGCCCGGGATCCACTCCGGCGTCGCCGCGCAGCGTAAGCGAGATGCTGCTCGCATATTGCGGGAGCTGATGGCGAACGGATGATCCTGTCTCGTTCAGGCGGGGCAGGGAGGCTGGTTTGCCAAGTAATTAGCCAATTGATGGGCACAGTTTCCGGCGCGTTGAGGTTCTGACGGGAGCGC
>JBJMGL010000184.1:0-5129 GCA_045807985.1 Bryobacteraceae bacterium | reverse complement strand
AATTCCAAGAGGGCGGTGGCCCGCTTAAACACTTTCGCTCGCAATTGTCCCTTCGTCAGTAACTTCTCCAAGTACTCCCGCTTGGACTTCTTCAACTGAAGATGCTGCTTCTTCATATCTCTTTTTCGGGGACTATGAATCTATACAAATATAACGAAACTTATTTTCCAGAGTACTTAGCGGTATTTTACTAAATGCTCGCAAAGCGCGGACGAAAGCCGCTCCGTAATACCTTTGCTACACTGAGTTTCTCGATCCGTACGCAAACTTCTATGAGTTCTAAGCCGTTAACAGAAATCGTCTGCGCTCACAGTCCTGACTCAGATGACGCATTCATGTTTTACGGTCTAGCAACCAAAAAAATCCGGTCGAAGCTGGTGAACTTTCGCCATGTGCTTGAAGATATTGAATCGCTGAATAGGAAAGCGACCGAAGGGCAGTATGAGCTGACGGCTATTTCGTATCACGCCTATCCCTACGTCGCCGATAAGTACGTTCTCATGGCTAGCGGGTCGAGCGTTGGCGATGGTTATGGCCCTATTGTTGTCAGTTCGCGTTGGATGACACCGGAGGACCTGAAAGGCAAGCGCATTGCCATCCCTGGCACCATGACGACGGCCTTTTTGGCCCTTAAGCTATTCCAGCCTGACTTTCAGCAGGTTGTCATGCCGTTCGACAAAATTTTAGATGCTGTGCGGGATCACGAAGTAGACGGCGGTTTGGTGATCCACGAAGGCCAGCTCACCTATGGTTTCGGCGGTTTGCACAGCATCGTTGATCTTGGTAAATGGTTCAAAACGAAGTATCAGTTGCCGCTGCCCTTGGGAGCCAATGCCATGCGGCGCAACTTGTCCCCTGAAATCCAGAAGGAGTGCTCCAAGCTATTGCGCGAAAGTATTCAGTACTCGTTGGCGCATCGCGAAGAAGCCCTCAATTACGCCATGCAGTTTGCTCGCGATCTGGACCCGGCTCTCGCTGAGCAATTTGTTGGCATGTACGTCAATCAGGCTACAATCGACGGCGGCGAGGTGGTGCCGCGCGCAGCCCAGAAGCTGCTGGACCTTGGCTTTGAAGCGGGCCTGATTCCACATAAAATAACGGTTGAAGTCGTCCGATAAGCAGAGGGATCTTATTATGCTTTCTCTCCTTTCTCGCCTTGTAGCGAGCGTCGCTGTCGTGTGTCTCCTTGCCTTTGGCCAAAGCGAAGACGGCTTCAGCGCCAAACAGCGGATCTCACGCATTCGCGATTTAGGCAAGAGGGGCGGGGAAGCAATCCCGTCCTTGACAGAGTATCTCAACGACGGGGACCGTGACATCCGCGTGGAAGCCGTCCGGGCCATTGTGAAAATTGATGGCGAGGCCAGCTTAACACCGCTAATAAAAGCCACGCACGACAATGACGCAGAGGTCCAGATCCGCGCGACGGACGGGCTTGTGAACTTCTACCTGCCCGGCTATGTGGCAAAAGGACTTACCGGACCTGTAACGCGCGGTTTACGGCAGGCAAAGTCTGTCTTTTCCTCCCGGAACGATCAAGTAGTTGATCAAAATGTTACCGTGAAACCCGACGTAGCACAAGCAATTGCGATTGAAATCAGTGGAGGAGCCAGTGCGGATGCACGGACGAACGCGGCTCGCGCGGCAGGTATCTTGCGGCTGCGAACGGCTGTTCCGTCTCTGCTGAGTTCGCTTCGTGCCCGCGACAGCCAACTGATTTTTGAGAGCTTAGTGGCCCTCCAGAAAATTAAGGATCCTGCTGCCGGGCCAGGCGTCTCACCAGCGGCAACTGACCTGGATGAGCGGATTCAAATTACCGCTTTAGAGACCATTGGCGTACTGCACAGTTTGCAATCCGCTCCCAATGTGCGCTCAGCACTGACGAACGCCAGAAACGTCAGGGTTCGCCGTGGGGCGTTGGAAGCTTTGGCCATGCTGGGAATCGCTGGCGACCGCCCGATTTTTCAGCAATACGCGGAAGATAAAGATCCTGAATTGCGGGCATCTGCCTTGGAAGGTTTAGGACGGATTCGCGAACCGGAAGATTACCCGCTGATTGAACGCGCTTACAACGAAGGAGACGCGAATTGGAGAGTCCATTTGGCAGCCGCGTTTGCCTTGGTAGATCAGGGCAAAGTGGATACCTCTGATGACTACAGTCCGCTACCGTACCTTTTTGAAAATCTCGCCATGAAGTCAAAGGCAACTGTTGCGTCCGCTTACCTGGCGGAACTAGTAAGGCGTGACGACGTGCGGAAAGCATTAACGCCGCTCATCTCGCAGGGGACGCGGGATCAGAAACTTGTATTATGCTCCGTGCTGGGCGAAAGTCAGAGCGAAGAGGTGATTCCCGTTTTGACTACTCTATCGCGGGACATCGACCCCGATGTATCCCTGGCAGCATCCAAGGCCATAAAAACACTGCAAGCCCGCCGACCCTCTTAACAGGGAGCCAGCAGGCTTGGGAGATAACAAATAAATCAGTCTTACTTTGCCTTTTTCTGCTTTTGCTGACCAACGCGAACCTTGAACTGCTGCTGTTTAGCTTCTTGATATGCCTTGTGATCGTGACGGGCGACGGCATCAGCTAAATAGGAGTTGACGTCGGTGTCTCTCGGCAGGACAGCCATCAGCGTAAAATTCTCGTTGCAAGTCGGGCAAAATGGCCGAAAACGCTTTACATTCGGAATTGCCATAGAACTCGATTTTAGCACGATTTTAGGCAGCTAACCGGAAGGTCTCCTGTGCGTCTAAGTGCTGTCCGTTTTTAACAGGAGGATGGATGTTCCTTCGACTTGCGGTAATGATCGGTGCTGTCTCGCAGGCGCTGTTTGCTAGCGACTTTTCGCCCACTCTGTTTGCGAACCAAAATACCGGGACTTTGCGCGATTTAAACAGGCAGGCTCTCGATCGGCAAATACGTTCGTCATTACTCGGTAAACAGCCTGTCGGTAAGAGTCCATTACCGTCAATTCGGGCGAATCCACTGTTGAGCGGACGCGCAAAGATGGGATCTGGATCTGATTGCTCCATTCCGCTGGCGCAAATGAAAATAGATAGCACAAAGCGCTTCATTGCCAAGTCTTTCAAAACAGCAAAACCAAATTTTGACCCGCTCGCCAAAACTGCCCCACTTCCAGCCTGCGAACACTAAGTAACGTTTCGCAGCGCTTCCTCAATTTGGCTGTGCTCGAACCGGAAACCAGCCTGTTGCGTTGCTTCCGGCACAACACGCTGGCTAGCAAGCATATAATCAGCGACTTCCCCCATCGCTACCCGTAAGGCAAATTTAGGAACAGGCATCATTGCCGGACGATGAAGAACTCGGCCCAGAGCCTTTGTAAATTGAGCATTAGTGACCGGTTCCGGAGCTGCCCCGTTCAAAGCGCCGTGAATATTCTGGTTCTCCGCAGCAAACACGAACAACCGCACCAGATCATCCAACTCGATCCAGGACATCCACTGCTCGCCGCTGCCGAGAGGCCCGCCAACGCCAAGCCGGAAAGGAACAAGCATCTGCTTTAACGCGCCCCCATGAGGGCCAAGCACAATAGCAATGCGAATAAGAACCACTCGCAATCCAAAGTCGCCCGCCCGCAATGCTTCTCGTTCCCACGCCACACAAACATCAGCAAGAAAATCTTTACCGGGAGCGCTTGCCTCCGTCAGAACCTCATCGCCGCGATCACCATAGATCCCAACTGCTGAAGCCGAAACCAGTGTCGAGGGCTTGTGCTTCAGCTTTTCAACTGCTGTCACCAGCTTGCGGGTACCATCCACCCGACTGCTATAAATGGCCCGTTTTACGTTTTCGTTCCAGCGTTGTGCAACAGGTTCACCGGCAAGATGAATAATCGCGTCCAATCTGGGCACGCTGTTGAGCGATGGTTCTTCGTCCCTCTTCCAAATGTGAAAAGCGGCGCGCCCATCGAGTGTTTCCCTGCGCTGCCGACTAAGGTAATTGACCTCGTTGCCGCTGTGCAGCAGATAATTAACCAAACGTTGTCCAATGAAGCCAGTAGCACCGGTAATGAGGTAATTCATAAACGCTTTAAGTTTGCGTATTCTTTCCCTTTCGACTGGCGTCGTTTCTACGATGCTCGGTAAACGGCAATTGCATTATTAGTAGAATAGGGCCTACTCTTTCGGCGCAATGCCAAGTGCTTTCATTTTGCGATACAAATTACTTCGCTCCAAGCCAAGCAGTTCGGAAGTGCGCGAAACATTGCCGCCCGTCTCCTCCAGCTTTCGTAGGATGTAGTCCCTTTCAGCGGCTTCTTTCACTTCCTGCAAACTGCCGAACCCATCAGAAGGCTTGCTGTTCTGGGCTTTCCGGCCACTATCAAGCTGAAGGTGACGGGCCTCAACGCGGCGCTGCGTATGAATAATCACGATACGTTCCATTACATTCCGCAATTCCCGCACATTTCCAGGCCAGTGGTATTGAATCAGCGCCGCCGTTGCCTCTTCGCTCAGCTCTTTGGGCTTGCGTCCGTAAGAAGTTGTGAACTCATGCAGAAAATGCGCCGCCAGAACAGGTATATCCTCCTTGCGCTCGCGCAAGGGCGGCACCGTAAATGGAATCACGTTCAAGCGGTAAAACAGGTCCTCCCGAAAATTCCCCCGGTCAATCTCCTTCTCCAGATCCTTATTCGTAGCCGCAATCACGCGCGCGTCTACCTGTATGGATTGCGGCGCGCCAACGGGCTCAAAGCGATGTTCGTCAAGAGCGCGCAACACTTTCGCCTGCGTGCGAAGGCTCATATCACCAACCTCGTCCAGAAAGAACGTGCCGCCGTGGGCTTTTTGAAGTTTGCCTATTTTCTGGTCTGCGGTTCCATCAAGATTATGGCGTCGATGCCCGAATAACTCGCTTTCAATCAGATCTTCCGGCAGCGCGGCGCAATTTACTTCCACAAAGGGTCCCTTGGCGCGTTGACTGGCCTGGTGAATGGCACGGGCCACCAGTTCTTTACCGGTTCCGCTCTCGCCATAGATGAGAACCCGGCCATTGGTTCCAGCCATCAGCTTCAACTGTTGACGGAGCGCCTTCATCGGCACGCTATTTCCAATAATTTCGGAGTACCCAGCCGCCTCCCGCAGCCGCTGCAACTCCTGATCCGTCCGCCGTT
>JBJMGL010000183.1:0-2222 GCA_045807985.1 Bryobacteraceae bacterium | reverse complement strand
GTTTCGGGAGCGCATGCGCATCGCTTCCGTCATACACTGGCGACGGCACTACTTGCCAAAGGCTGGAACACCAGGGACGTTGCTGACGTCCTCGGGAGCAGTGAGACAATCATCACACGCCACTACGCGCATTGGACTGATGGGCGTCAAGAGCGTATTTAGAGCTTGGCGTAAGACGTGTGGAATGTCAACCTTTTGTCAGGGTCAAAAAATAAGTCTATAACTGTTGATTCTGAAATACTTAATCTGGTGGACGGCATGGGGCTCGAACCCACGACCCCCACGTTGCGAACGTGGTGCTCTCCCAGCTGAGCTAGCCGCCCACTGCTTGCCATAGGCGCAAAGGAGTGTGCCTGGATAAAATATAACCAACTCAATATAACATTTTCGCGTGTTAGGATGGCTGTTCACGCGCGTCCTTATGGTTCTTTCCGATGTTGACATCCGCCGCTACATAGAGCGAGCTAAGATTCGGATCTCTCCTGAACTGCCTCCTGAGCAATACGGCAGCTGCTCCGTAGACTTTCGCTTGGGCACTGAGTTCAGCGTTTTTGAGCACAGCCGCTTTCCGTACATCGATGTGCGTGACAAGAATGCGATTCAGGACATCATGCGCACCGTTCACGTGAAAGAAGGTGAGCCTTTTGTTCTGCAACCACGCGAATTTGCTCTTGCGATTACTCAGGAGACGCTGGAGCTTGATGATGACGTGTTGGGGCGCTTAGAAGGACGTTCCAGTCTTGGGCGTATCGGCATTATCGTGCATGGAACAGCTGGTCTGTTCGATCCCGGCTGGCGGGGAAAGGCGACACTGGAGCTCAGCAATTTGGGAATTATGCCAGTGGCGCTTTACCCTGGCATGCGGATTTGCTCCTTTACCTTTGAACAACTTTCGTCGCCAGTCTCGGTGCCCTACTACAAAAAGGCCGGAAACAAATATGCGGGGCAAACACAGCCGCTTGCCAGCAGGCTCACTGCGGAGGTGAATAGCCAAAGCTAGAGCTTAACGGCCCGAAGAGCCAAAACCGCCCAGTCCACGCACGGATTCGGCCAATTCACCTTCTTCCCATTCGACAGCTTCGTATCTGGCCAGAACCATTTGAGCAATGCGATCACCTGCCTGTATTTCGTAAGGCGCTTTACCAAGATTCAGCAGGATTACCTTTAATTCTCCGCGATAGCCGGGGTCGATCGTTGCGGGAGAGTTCGGAAGCGTGATGGCATGTTTCAGCGCCAAGCCGCTGCGCGGGCGAATCTGCACTTCATAGCCGGTAGGAATCTCAAGCGCGAGACCAGTCAGCAGTGCTTGCGGAACGTTAGGCGCCAATGTTGCGCCTTCCACGCAGCGGATATCCAGGCCGGCATCCTCCAGCGGTCCATGCGCGTAAGCAGGCAAATGCGCGTCAGGTCTCAGTTTTTTAATTCGAATTCGCATAGAAAAGTAATGAACCGCTATGATAGCGACGTTGCCCAATACATCCTTGAAACGTGTCCTAGCAGTTGGCCCGATGCCGCCTGAAAAGCTGGCTTATGCGCTGGCGCGTTACAGCCGGTCACCCGATTCAATCAAAGATTCAATTGAGTGGGTTCGCACTCATGACTCGGCCAAATTTCTAGAGAGCTTTTATTTCCAATATGGACATGCCTCCATTGCGGACCTAGGACATGTCACCATCTGTTTCGAGGGAATTTCGGAAGTCGCCGCGGCGGAACTGGAGGATGAGCAACTCTGGGACGGTCAGGCAAGAAGTTCGCGCTACCAGGACTTTTCAAAGTCCGGTGTTGTGGTGCCTCCGGAGCTGACGCCAGGGGAAGCAACGATATACACTCAGGCCTGTGACGGGCTGCTGGAAGTGTATCGCGAGGTCAAGGAGCTAGCCATTGCCTACTTGCAGGAGCAATTGCCGAAACCGGAAGACATGAAGCCGGATGCCTATGCCCGTAATATTGCGGCGCGCGCATTTGATATAGCCCGCTATTTGTTGCCGTTTGGCATTCCGACCGGCGTGGGGCAGGTAACAAGTATCCGGACGCTCGAAAAGCAGATCAGGCGTTTGAAGGCATCTGAGTTTCAGGAAGTGCGCGAGCTTGGCGATGAGTTAGCTGCTGCTTGCGCCGCGCCCGCCGATTGCATCTGGCAGCAGGATGAAGCCGCTCACGATCCGGTTGCGCCGACACTGGCCCGGCATGCGGAGCGGGACGAATTCCCAAGGCGGCTGCGC
>JBJMGL010000182.1:0-19773 GCA_045807985.1 Bryobacteraceae bacterium | reverse complement strand
CGCCATGGTGCTATTGGTGAGCGCTGGACTGCTTGGCCAGAGCCTCTACCGCTTGCTCCATGTGGACATTGGGATACAACCTGATCATCTGGCCATCTTGGAAGTCGCCGTGCCAAAGTCCAACTATGCAAAGGATGAGCAGGCCATTGCGCTTGGGCGACAGGTCGTGAGCCGCATTACAAGCCTGCCCGGCGTAAAATCTGTTGGCATCTCCAGCCAGCTACCCGTGAGCGGCAATGGCAACACGGATTGGATCAGGTTCTTGGGGCGGCCATACCACGGAGAGCACAATGAGGTAAACGAGCGGGATGTGAGTGCGGAATACTTTACGACACTGGGAGCAAAGCTGTTGCGTGGCCGTTACTTTACCGATGCTGAAGATACATCGAAGCCTCGCGTGGTCATCATTAACCAGGCGCTGGCAAGACAATACTTTCCTGGGGAAGATCCGATTGGTAAGAAGATTGGCGATACCGACCTGTCGCCGAAGTCGATGAAGGAAATCATCGGTATTGTGGACGATATTAGGGAAGGCGCGCTGGATTCAGAGATCTGGCCAGCCACCTATGTTCCCTTTAATCAGAGCCCCGACACCTATTTCTCCCTTGTCGTTCGTACGTCGCAAGCCGAACATTCGCTCCTTCCCGCGCTGATCGCCTCGATCCGTCAAATTGATCGTGGCATTGTTATGTCTCCCGGAGCAGTCATGAGCGAAATGATTCGTGATTCGCCGTCGGCCTACCTGCACCGTTCCTCAGCGTTGTTGGTGGGAGGTTTCGCCGTACTGGCACTGCTGCTCGGCGTGGTCGGACTCTATGGGGTGGTTGCTTACTCAGTGAGCCAGAGAACTCGTGAAATGGGCATTCGCATGGCGCTTGGCGCACAGGCCGGTTCGGTTTATCAGCTGATTCTGAAAGAGGCGGGATGGTTGACTGCCATTGGCATCGTCGTTGGTCTTGTGTGCTCGGTCGCGGCGGCAACTCTGATACGCGGGCTGCTGTTTGGCGTTCGCTCATGGGACATGCCGACGTTGGCCGCTGTCGCTGCCGTGCTCGGCATTGCATCGCTCCTGGCCAGCTACATCCCTGCACGCCGCGCCGCATCGGTTAACCCCGTAGAGGCTCTGCGCGCCGAATAGACCTCGCCAATCACGCTCCGTCGTAGGACAATAAGAATTCATCTTCTGGCGCCCTTCGATAATTGGTGGCACGATGCGTACGGCTTGGACGTAACCATTCTCAACCCGCCCACATTGCACTGTTCATCGGTATTTATGCCGTGCT
This sequence comes from Bryobacteraceae bacterium, assembly GCA_045807985.1. Lineage (GTDB taxonomy): Bacteria > Acidobacteriota > Terriglobia > Bryobacterales > Bryobacteraceae > Bog-105. The sequence continues at coordinate 18,490 of JBJMGL010000182.1, read as the reverse complement.
GGTGGGAACAGCCGCCTTGATTGCCGGTTATTTGAATCGCGCCGCAGGAAGGGAGAAAACCCTGATCCGTGGATTGTCTCTTTACCTGGGCGGCATTATGACGGTCGGGGTTATGGTGCTGATTATGGAGCTGGTCACCCTGCTGCTCCTGCACAACTCCATGCCTTACATTGTCACGTCGATTCTGGCGCCAATCATTATGGCTGCCGCTTGCGAGTAACAGCGGCAAAATTTGCGGCCACTTTCGTCGCAGGTTTCTACATGCTCTTTCTGATTGCCTGTATCCAAATCCTGCCGCTCTTCCCCGCCGAACCCAAACTCGGTCCGGTTGACCAGCACGTAACGCACTTCATACCGCCGCAGTTTCCTTTGTTGTTGATCGTTCCCGCATTCCTTCTGGACCTGCTCTGGCAACGCACGAAATACTGGAGCACCTTAGCAACAGCGGCGGTGAGCGCCGCGCTGTTTGTCGCATCTTTAGTCGTCGTGGAATACCCATTTGCCAGCCTCCTGATGTCACCCATCTCGCAACAGTTTTTTCGGAACCAGTTATCTTCCTTTTGGCGCAGCGCCGCAATCATTTTTAGCCCGTCATTTGTTCTACCTGACCGACTCCGGTCCGCAAATTTTTGTAGGAATGCTGATCGCGATGATCCTCTGTACGCTAACAACGTGGTTTGGGATCAATCGAGGCGACTAGCTTAGACAAGTCCAGCGGTAAACAGTGAAAAGCATCAAACACTTACTGCTGTTAACCAGCCTGGCATCCATAGCGCAAGCGCACGTAGCCGCGCCTTCGCCATCTGGATTCGTGCATGTGGGAGGAGCGCTGGAGTCCACAGGACGGGCCTTCCTCCCGTCACGAAAAAAAGAATTCAGTCCACAGTTGTTCTTCGCAACATCGATATATTAACTACCGAGCTTCCACTTCCACATGAGAATCAACTAATAAGAACTCCGGCAAGCGCACAATACGGTCCGGCATCGGCGCTGGTTTCCCAGCAAGGTGGAGAATTGTCGAAGCAAAGTTGAGGCTGTCGTAAGGCTCAGTAACCTGGAGCTTAGGCAAACCGGAACCGGCCATCATCCAGACAGATTGAGTAGAAATCCGAAAGAAACTGCCGTGATTGCCGCCCGGATTGAAATTACGAGCATTAAAATTCCAGCCATCAGCGGCAAAGACATGGAAATCCGCTGACACAAGAGCGCGGCGGCGGCGCTCATACCGCAACAGCACCGGGCTCCTGTCCGGCAACGCAGGCACATTGTCCTCTACCGGCGACAGTTCTTCCGTAATCCCAATCACCCCATTGGAATAACGGCACTGGTGAGTAGCGGCCAGCCACTCGCGATCGGTATGCCAATCCGATAACCACTGTGCGCGATCAATACCCCGAGGAAGATGCAGATTAGCATCCTCAAACAAATGCAGGGGTAATCCGGCACGCCACTCTTGCGCAGTCCACTGGATTTGGTTCTTAGCATCAGCTTGCAAACGTGACACAGGCCGCAGTGCAATCCGCCCAGCCGCGTCCGTCAAAACCACTATCTGCGAATCCTCGTCGCCATAAAGCCAATAAGCGTGAGCAGCACCTAAGCCATCCGAGGGAAGAAATCCATCAGGCAATCGCATCGCAATGAAATCGACCGGATGAACCGGCAAGGCCGATTGAGGGTTATTACGAACCCGCTGCTGAATCAACAACGGAAAATAATTGACAAAGCGGAATGACCGCTCTTCATCCAGTTTTCCGTTCGCATCGACAGCTAACCCGGACGGTCCCGGACCAACAGCATAATGCTGCACATCGCCCACGGAATTGTTATCGCCCAATTCCATCTCAGGAAGATAATTCTCGACATTGCCTCCAAAAGGACGGTTTGCATCCAGGTACAAAGCCATCAAAGCGCGAAGGTGCTTCAGAAAGGCACTATAGCTGGCATGTTCCCGCTCCCACAGTTCCAGGTCCCGGCTTTCACGCCTCGCCTCCTTGTCACTGCCCTTTTCTTTCTGCGTTGCTGACCATCTGTGGGGGAAGTCCCTTACTTCCACCTTGCGCCTGTCAATCACTGACTGCAAAGCCGCTAACTCCTCATCCATCTTGGAAGCGGTCACCGTCCAAGCGGCACGATGACGCTCAATCATGGCCAGCAAATAAGCGGATGCCGCCTGGCGGACCTGGGCCGTAAGATCCGTGCGCATCAATTGAAGCAGGAGAATATGAATCTTATTCAGGTCGTTATTGCGTAAATGGACTGCCGCCCGCTCATTGCCGTCGAGGTCGAGCCATGCCGTCGGATAAGACGAACCCTTGCCGGAAAGATAAAACGATGCCGTGGAAGGCGTGACAACGCGCTGCACCAGCGGATCAAGACCCATGATCTTATACGAATCCAGTTGATGCCGGTTCGTCACCACGTGATGCGCCCCGCCCGCCGGACTATTGAAAAAATCAGGCAAGCTGTAGCTCTGGCTGAATACATCAGGCCGGTTATTCATGCCGTGATCTGACACCACGATAAAAACCGTTTGCCGGGCCAGCGGACTTTTTTCAACAGCCGTCCAGATGCGTCCCGCTAATCCATCGAGATGCCGTAAAACATCAATCAGCGCGGCTTGTTGATTGGTCGCATGTCCCTGGTGGTCGGTATCCCCGCTGAACATATCCAAATAAAGAATTTCTGGCTGTTCGATGCCATCCTTCAATTCACTTTCGGTCTGCTGCCCGAGCAATGAATCCATCGAGGGAACGCCGACACTCTCCACCTGAGATAAGAAAAGCTCCGGCTTCGCACGGCGCGTGAGCACATTTTTGAGCGTGGTCCAGCGAACGCCACGTTGAAAAAGCTGAAACCCTTGATACCGCTGATCGTAAGAAAACGCGTCAAGCACAAGCGGAATACCGGCCCGGTCCAGCACCTCCACGCCGGGCATATCGATCTGCCGCTTGCGCGCATACCCGATATAAAAAGGAAAAAAGTTCAGATAATCATAAACACGCCCGGTATAGCGGTCATACTCGACATTCCCTCGAATCACCGTATGATGCCCGGTATCGAGCATGGACCATGACGGAGCCGAAAGGCTAATCCCGCGAGTGTAGAAATTTTCAAATACTACGCCGTTCTCGGCAAAGATATGCGAAAACCAGGGCAAACGAGATTTTCCTGTAGCCGGATCTATCTCCCGCATCGTGCGGTACAGAAAATCGCCCGTCAAACCGTCGATTTTCAAAACCACAATCCGTCGCGTCTTTGCTTCGGTTCGCGCCTGAGCATCAGAGGTCTGAGCGAACCCGGCAACGCCACGGAACCCAAGCAGTACCGCGATAACAAACCGCTTCACTTCAGCGATGCCGCGCCTTTGGCCATAGGAGGCGGAACTAGATCACCGGCACGCGTGGAACCCGCCACAACCGGCCCGGAAAGGGCGCGAGCCGGCTCCTCACTCTGCCGGAACGCGATAATGGCGACAGCGCAATCGGTCTGCACAATTTCATCATGGGAAAGACTCTTTAAGCGCTCCAGCGTGGCAACCGCATGCGCCTTGATTTGCGGTGAGTTAATGCTTGGCATAAGATCGCGCAATTGAATGATCGCAGATGCTATCTGCAAACGATCGAACGCAACTTCCGGCTCCGTGCCATTCTTCACCACCGAGTCCAAAAATCCGAGATGATAACGAAGGCGCCGCTCCCCATCGAGAGCGGCGAAAGTGGATTGCTCTGGCTTCACCCGATGCGTATACATACCGAGCGTTCCCATGTGCAAAACATTATGCGCTACGCTCGACTTCGTGGATTCTCCAAAGTTAGCCAGCTCGGCCCGGCGCTCCTTTTGGAGACGGGCCACTAACTTACCGCTCTCCCCGGATTGGCTCTGCAATTGAGCAAAATGCGCGCGTGCTGTCTCGATCTCGCGTGCCGCGGAAGCAGCTAACGGATTAACCGCCAGCGATTCAGCCCGACTCTGCAACTCCTGGCGCAAGGTGGGATGGAGCTGATGATCCAACGCTAGTTCCGCACGGAACTGCGAGTAGCAATCCAGCCGCGCATCCTGATCGACCGCAATCCCGCGGCGCGACCATAACATGTTATAAGCCATCGCGCCGACATAGTAATACCAGTTTGCAAAGTGCGAAATGCCAATCACGCCCGCGGTGATCTCGTTAATGGAGCGTTGAGCCATTTCATACCGCCGGACATGAAGCTTATCTCGGAAGTCCACCAGCAGCAGCGGCTGCTTCGGATAGTTCAGGCTGTACACGCTTAACGGCACAAGCCTGATCTGCTTGCTTCCCTCCTCGCCTTCCGGCAGAAGCACGCCATTTTCGTCAACAGCACGAAGGTAAGAAAGCTGCTGGTGGTGGTTGAGCCGGTGATCTGTCCACGGGTCCTTAATATTCAAAATCTTCCAAATTGGTTTTAGCGAAGTGCCGCCCGTTGGACGAGAGCCGCCGACAGGAAACCAAAGAATCGCGTGCTGATCCTGAGCGCCAGCTAAACTCATCCCCTCAAAATAAAGACCAGTCTTTTCGGCAAACTGCCGTAAGATTTCCCAATTCCGGCTTCGGATGCGCTCATCCATGTAGCTATTTTCCTCTCCAAACCGGGCAGCATGGCTATCGTTTACCAGACCGCCAAGTATACTCTTACGAAGCTCCAGCCGGGCAATCACAGTGTTCAATTCCTGAGAGGTAAGCGCGGAAGAGTCACTCGACACCGGAGCCTTATGCAAGTGACTGATCGCTGCTTCGAGGTGCAGCCGCTCATAATCCACTTGATTAGCCCAGAAACTTCGCGAAGTAGCGCGAACTCCTTTCACAAGCGGATCAAAAGCTATCCATTGTACTAGATTCCGACTAATCCCGGACAGCACAGGGTGCTGCGGCGCATTCAGATTAATAAGCGGAGTCAAGTCGCGGGAACTTACAGATTTGGACCCATCTCCCACGCGCCAATAAAAAAACGGAACAGCGGACAGTAGTTTTTGCCCAACACCATGGCGGCTCGAGGAGAGAAGCCATACATAAGTAATTCGGTCATTTTCGGATGAGTTGTCACCTAGGGTATCGCGCAATACAGAAACAAGCGGCAAATCGTCCCACCCATTTGTACTAGGAGCGCAGTTCCGGCAGAACAGAGTAAGTAATTGAGATGTGTTAGCGACCGAGCTGGAAATCCAGTAATAAGCGGCTTTCTTATCGAGCTGACTGGTGGTTTGCAGCCGCAGTGATGGATTCTCAGCAGCCCCGGCGATAGCGCAAGCACACAGAAGCACAACAGCGACCGCGCGCAAAATCAAGTACACGTACACTTCTTGGCCTTCTAAACCACAGATGCAATTCACAGGCCATAAAGTGGCAGAACTTTGAAACAGTGCGATTCAGTCCGGGAATCCATGTTACGTTAAAAACGGGTGCAGTTCGATACAGCTTTAAATTTGGTGTGGCTCCTGCTCGGAGCCATGTCCCTGGTGATTACACTAGGGCTGTCCCGCCGCGCCTCTTTTAATAGCAAGTGGCTCCACTTGATTGGCGTGGCTGCCATCGTGGTTGCGCTATTTCCCTACATTTCAGCTACGGATGACGTACTGCGGATCGAGCATTTCAATGCTCAACAGACACATGAAAACGGGAGCAAGCGCAGCGCGAGCGATGACCTGCTCCGGTTATATGAAACTCTCGATTCTCCGCTCCTCTGCGGCTCTTGCCGGATCGCCCTTACCCTCATCTTCCTTTCGCTGCTGTCCGCTCCCGCCCAGTATCTGATCCGGCGTAGCATCCCGCTCGAAGCTGGCCGTTCACCCCCGCTATCTTACCCGGCTTAATTACAGGAATTCAGAAGCATAATTGAGGAGGACAGATGCAGCGCCACCAATGGCGTGTATCGATCAGTCTCCTGTTTGCTGCCGGATGTGTAGCCCAAACTGCCGCTCCCCCGCGAGCTTTAACATGGCAGGAGACTGTAGAGAAATTTAGAGCGATTAACCCGACGCTGCTCGCAGGCAGAGTCAATATCGAGGAAGCGCGCGCGGAAGAAATTACGGCTTATCTACGGCCCAACCCAACCATCAATTTGGGGCTGGATCAAATCACGCCGTTTTTGAACACTCCGTATCGTCCGTTATCCAACAGCTACGCTTTTGGCAACATCGACTACCTGCACGAGCGGCGGCACAAGCGTGAGCTGCGCCTCGAAAGCGCGCAGGAGGCGACGTTGATCGCCGCCTCGGCGCAAGGCGATTTGGAACGGAATCTTTTGTTCAGTTTGCGGGATGCGTTTAACCGCGTGCTGCTGGCAAAGGCCGTGGCTAGTATCGCACAGCAGAATCTTGATTATTACGACCGCTTAATCAACATAAACCGCGACCGTTTCAGCGCTGGCGCAATAGCTAAAGTGGACTTTCAGCGTGTGGAACTGCAGCGCATTCAGTTTGTCAGTGACTTTCAAACCTCCCAGGTCAACCTGCGAACAGCCAAAATCGATCTTCAGCAATTATTGCGGGACCGTACGCCCGTTGACCAGTTTGACGTAAATCAGACATTTGAATTTTCCGAGCCGGTCACCACCTTGGAAGAACTTCGCAATATGGCGTTCGCCATACGTCCTGATCTGAAAGAAGCCGAGCAAACTGCTGATAAGGCACAAACTGACCATCGTTTAGCAGTTGCCAATGGATCAACAGATCCGATCTTTGGTTTAGCTGGCTCCCACCAGCCTCCGCCTCTCAATACGTACTTCGGAGTAAGCGTCAGCGTTCCTTTGCGCGTCTTCGACCGGAACCAGGGCGAAAAGCTGCGCACGCAATTGGACATCGGCAGAACGGAACGGCTGCGGGACGCCGCGCAGATTGCTACCCTGCACGACGTGGACGCGGCTTACGCCACTTTGCAGAACACGCTGACGCTGCTGCGGCCCTACAAAACTCAATACTTAAAAGAAGCGGAGGACATCCGCGCGACTGTTTCGTTTGCCTTCGAGAAAGGCGCGGCCTCGCTTCTCGATTTTTTGGATGCGCAAAGGCAGTACCGGGACACGCAACTGTCGTATCTCAATCTGGTCGGAGCATACTTCTCGGCGGCGAATCAAATCAACTTTGCAGTAGGACGTGAGGTAATTCCATGAGAAGGGCAATCCTTCTTGCCGCTTGGGCATCAATCGCGATGCTGACAGGCTGCCACTCGAAAGAAAGGATAGATGAAGCGGCGGCAGCACCTCCGCCCGCCAAAGTTGTAGAACAACCGGATCTGAACATGGTGAAGGTGGATCGTCCGGAGCGGTTCACGCTGGTAAAGGCCAGCGAAGAAGAAGATCGTCCGCAGGTGCGCGCCACCGGAACTGTTACGCCAGACGTAGGCCGCTCCGTTCCCGTAGTCTCCCTCGCCTCCGGGCGAGTCACTGGGCTGTTCGCGAAGTTAGGCGACGATGTCAAGAAAGGCCAAGTCCTATTGAAGGTTCAGAGTAACGACATCGCCAGCGCGTTTCAAACCTATCAGCAGGCCAAAGCGGATGAACAACTGGCGCGCAAGCAACTGGAGCGAGCCAAGCTTCTATACGACCATGGCGCCATTTCCCTAAACGACTTGCAAATCGCGGAAGACACGGAAGAAAAGGCCGTGGTGAGCGTGAACACCTCCGCTCAACAGATACGTACTCTCGGCGCTGATCCCGATAAAGCTGATGTGGTCGTGAGCATTCTCGCGCCAGTGTCAGGAACCATTGTGGAGCAGACGGTCGCCCCATCGGGCAGCGTCAATCCATCGGCCAATCAGCAAAGCCTGTTTACCATTGCGGATCTTTCCCATGTTTGGATTGTGTGCGATGTTTACGAAAATGATCTGCCCATCGTAAGAATCGGGGATATTGCCGACATTCAGCTAAACGCCTACCCGGACCGTACTTTCCATGGCAGGATCAGCAATATAGGGAAGGTTCTCGATCCCAACATACGTACGGCCAAGGTCCGTATCGAATTGCCCAACCCAGGTATCATGCGCTCCGGCATGTTCGTGACTGCTACTTTTTATGGTCTGCACGGGCGCAAGTATGCGGCTGTGCCAACCACCGCGATCATCCATTTGCATGACCGGGACTGGGTATTTGTGCCGGTGGGTGATGGACAGTTTCGGCGCCAGGAAATCCGCGGCGGTAAAACGAATAGCTCCAATCAGGAAGTACTAGCAGGGATTTCTCCCGGCCAGCAAGTGGTTGCCGATGCGTTGGCCTTGAACGCCGAAAGCGGGCAGTAGTATTCAAACTCGGTGAAAAGCAATGATTCGCGCTTTTGTTGATTATTCTCTGCATAACAAGCTCCTGGTGTTGATTGTGGGAGCTTTGTTGCTGGCCTGGGGTGCTATTTCATTCAAGAACTTGCCTGTAGAAGCCTACCCCGATGTGGCAAACAATTACGTTCAGATCATCACCCAATGGCCGGGGCGGGCAGGCGAAGAAGTCGAGCAGCAGGTGACCATTCCCGTCGAAGTGCAAATGGCGGGCATCCCGCACCTTTCGAACATTCGATCCATCTCGGAATTTGGATTGTCCGTCGTTACCATGATCTTCGATGACCAATCCGTGAATGACTGGAACCGGCAAAAAGTGCTGGAGCGGCTTGCGGGCGTTAGCCTGCCAAACGGCTTGCAGCCGAACCTGGGACCGGACTTCAGCCCGGTAGGACAACTCTACTGGTACACGCTGAAAAGCACGAACCCGCAGTACGACCTAATGGAGTTGAAATCGCTCCAGGATTGGGTCATCTCCAAACAACTGAAATCGGTTCCCGATGTGGTGGACGTTTCCAGTTTCGGTGGCACCACTCGCGAATACCAGGTCCAGGTTGATCCCAACAAGCTGGTTTCTTACGGCATGAATATCGGGCAGCTGGAAGGATCTCTTTCAAACAATAACGTCAACGCGGGCGGCAGCTTTATTCAGGAAGGCGATCAGCAGGTCAACGTTCGCGAAGTGGGCTTGTATCGCGATGTGAAAGACATCAATCGAACGGTTCTGAAGTCGCAAAACGGAACGCCGATCATGGTGCGCGACCTTGCTTTTGTGACTCAAGGCCCCAAAATTCGCCTGGGTCAAATCGCCAAGGCCATTCACCGCAAGGATGGAGTTGTCGTCGATGACGACGACGCGGTGGAAGGAATTGTTCTGCTGCGCAAGGGCGCAAATGGCGATGCCATGTTAACGGCCCTGCACGAAAAAGTGGATGAGCTTAATAGTCATTTCCTGCCTCCTGGCGTGAAAATCGTGCCTTTTCTGGACCGCAGCGATCTGGTGCATTTCACGACCCACACCGTCATGCACAACCTGACGGAAGGCATTCTGCTGGTCTCGATCATCCTGTTTCTCTTTCTAGGCAACATCAGATCGGCCATTATCGTGGTGCTGACCATTCCCTTCGCGCTGCTCTTTGCGTCCATCTGTCTGGATTTAAGCCACGTGCCCGCTAACTTACTATCGCTGGGCGCGCTCGATTTCGGAATGGTGGTAGACGGATCGATAGTTGTGGTGGAGAACGTCCTGCGGCATATTAGCCACCGTAATCGCGAATCAACCGTGATGGACATTGTTCGCGAAGCCGTGCATGAAATTCAGCGTCCGGTCTTTTTCGCCCGAGCCATTATCATTACCGCTTACCTGCCTATCTTTACGTTGCAGCACGTCGAAGGAAGGCTATTCCGCCCCATGGCGCTGACTGTTGCCTTTGCCCTCCTGGGTGCCTTGTTGTTCTCGCTCTCGATTCTGCCGGTACTGGCTGTTCTGCTGTTCAGGCACAATACAAAGGAGTGGCGCAATCCGGTCCTGCAAGCCATCATCAGGGCGTACCGGCGTTCTCTGGAATGGTCCATGAGTTCGCTCGGGCGGCGGGCGCTGGTGGTGGGAACCGCTTGCGGACTCCTGGGCATCTCTGTGTACCTTATGGTCGGCGGAGCAATTGGTTCAGAGTTCCTGCCTCATCTTGACGAAGGTGCGATCTGGGTTCGCGGCACATTGGCACCCAGCACCGGGCCGGGAGAAGGCGAGCGAGTCATGCGCAAGGCGCGGATCATGCTTGCTAGCTTCCCGGAAGTAACAAAAGTTATCAGCCATGTAGGCCGTCCCGACGACGGCACCGATCCGTCATTATTTTCCAATACCGAGTACTTTGTCGATCTGAAACCGAAGGAGCAGTGGCGGCCCGTTTTCCAGGAGAATAAAGAAGAACTGATACGCGCCATGGGCCGCGAAGTGGACAAAATTCCAGGCGCGTTGTGGAACTTCTCGCAACCGATTGCGGACAACATGGAAGAAGCAGTCAGCGGCGTCAAGGGTGAGCTTGCCATTAAAATCTTCGGCACGGACCTGAAGGACTTAGAAGGCAAGGGCGAAGAAATCGTCAAAGTCATGTCCAGCATTCCAGGAGTGCAGGATCTCGGCCTTTTCCGCGTGATTGGACAGCCAAACCTGAACATCTCGGTAGACCGCGAAAAGGCAAGTCGCTACGGGCTGAATGTATCCGATATTCAGGATGCGGTGGAAACAGCGATAGGCGGCAAAGCTGTCAGCAACGTTCTGCAAGGCGAGCAGCGCTACGATCTTGTCGTCCGCTATCGGCCCGAATTTCGAGCAACCGCTGAAGAAATCAAATGTATCCGCTTAGTAGCGCCCTCCGGCGAAAGAGTAGCGCTGGAGCAGGTCTGCAACATCACCGTTCGCGATGGCGCTTCACAAATTTACCGGGAAAACAATTCGCGCTACGTTGCCATCAAGTACAGCGTGCGGGGCCGCGACCTCGGCAGCACCGTGGAAGAAGCGATCCGCCGCGTAAATCGCGAAGTCAAACTACCGCCGGGTTACTACCTGCAATGGGCGGGCGAGTACGCCAGCGCGAAACGAGCTAACGCAAGGCTCGCCGTAATTGTTCCGGTAACCGTGGCAGTTATTTTTTTCCTGCTCTACTCGATGTTTAACTCCTTCAAATGGGCAGCCCTGGCCATGGTCAGCCTGGTGCTCTCGCCCATTGGCGCTCTATTCGCTTTGTATTTCACGGGCACGCACTTCAGCGTCTCGTCCGGTATTGGAACGCTAGCCCTCTTCGGAGTTGCCGTGGAAACAGGCGTCATCATGATCGAGTACATCAATCAGCTGCGCGCGCATGGCTACAGCGTTCACGAAGCCGCCGTGGAAGGAGCCGTCCTTCGTTTGCGGCCCATCATGATGACCATGCTGGTAGCGACGCTGGGATTGCTTCCCGCTGCTATCTCAACCGGCATCGGATCAGACTCACAAAAGCCTTTCGCCATCGTGATTGTCGGTGGCCTGAGCGCGACTCTGCTTCTCAGCATCTACGTGCTACCGACAATTTACACCTGGATCGCCCGTGACGGAGATATCCTGCCGGCATACGAGCCGGACCTATCAGAACCCCATTAAGCTGTTAGGCTATTTGCGGCATTTTGAAGCTCTTAGAATGGGACTATTCCCGTTCCTAAGACTTCCTGCTGCTCCCGCCGCCAAAAATGCGTTGGAAGAACTGCTTCCATCGCCACTTCCGTTCCTGGCACTCCGGAGACGGAGCAAATCCTAAACTCTTATCGTTGCGTTGTACCGACAATGATTGAAGCTCAATCCCTTCCGCCTGAACATTCACCGTCAAAAACGCCCGGCGGCTATCAGTCGAAGCGATCTTCCAAGGCAATCCGGCTTTCTTTTGGGGTCCCCAGTCTTCCAGGAACCGGTTGTAATCGTAATTCGGGCAGGGATGCGCCGAAGTGCAACCCCATTCACGATAAGCCTCTTGGTAATTGCGCGCATTAAGCTGTTGAAGAAACCCCTTCGCTACCTGCTTCTCGGAGTAATCATGGAGAACGAAATACCCAGCAATGGCAAGAATCGCCGCCCCCAGAAAGGACAGAATAATAGCCGTAATCACCCGATTACGGCGCTCCTCTTCAACTCCATATTGCTGGAAGAAACTGCCCATGGCCATCTTCGGTCAACAGCGAACCGGCTCCTTATTTTCTATTTTGCAGGATATGCCTTATCGTAGGCGGCAGTTGCTTCGGCGCTAATGTCCAAAGCAGGCTTGAAATAAATCGTGTTCGAGATATCGATCACCACATCGATACCGCGATCCTCGCAAATTTTCCTGACCACATCCGTCATTTGACGGCCAGCGTGCGAAAGAATATCTTGCCGCTCGCCATTCACGTCGCTCTGCAAATCTTCCGAAAGCCGCTGAAGTTCTTTCTGCTTTTGCGTGCCGGATAACCGGAGTTGAGACTCTTTATCGGGAGCGAGGTTTGGCGTGTTCAGCTGCTGCTGAATACTTTGCAGCTGATTTTGAAGGGTCTGTAACGATTGTTGACGAGGCCGGTACTTGGCTTCTAAACCAGCCTGCGCCTTCTTAATCTCCTGGGTATCGGCAACCGCCTTCTGCGCGTTGATGATAGCAACCTTAGCGGGGGCAATTGCCTGAGCGCGAACGGCGGTCGGAAGCAGCGCAACGGTCGCCAGAAACACAGCGCTCCGAACATTCGAAAACATTGACTTTGCTTAAACTCCTGTGAAGACACTGGCCACGCTGAAACGGGCAGCAGGGCCAAATTTGATATTGTGACGTATTCAGCCTAACATGGGCGTACAGTTTCAATCCCTCGATACGGACTCAAATCATAGTTGAAGAGTCTCGCCAGCGGGCAAAGCAAACCATCGGGAAAACAATTGGGAGCGTTTTGCCTTTACTTGCGCCAGATCTTCAACAGACAATTTTCGCGGCGCGGGATGGTCCGTGGAACTTGCCTGTAAAGCCGCTGCGTCGTTAAACTCCTCAACGGTCCAGAAAGCGGAGCTTCCGCGCTCCTGATCCAACAATCCCACCAGGGTTTCCACCTCAAGGGTCTCGGGCGGCAAAGGACCACGGCTACCCTTTCCCGTGGTGTCGCTGATCTCCCAACCCTCGGCAATCAGTCCGAAAAAACCTTGACGATAGCCAAGGACCGATTCAACCGCGAAATGAGTAAGATCATGCAGGGCAAAGAAAGCAGCATATTTGCCATCCTGTTTTTGCCAAGTCACGGAACCATCCGAACGCGCACAGCGCAAAACAGCACCGCCGCCGGTACGTTTAGTGATCTGAATCAAAAGCATCTGATACATGACGTTGCGGATAGGCCCAGTCCTCTCTGACCGGCTATCCCCTAATCCGTCCCTCGCGGTCAATCTGAAGCGACCGATCCCGCCAATATATCGTTCGCCCCATGTAAGAGGCCGCCCAGACAGCCAGAGCATACATATCCCACACGGGAGCAAGGCAACACAACCTTATCGCAACTGGACTCCGCAGAATCATTCCACCCGTCAGCAAACCCGAAGCCATGCGCAACAGCAAAAGCAGAACCGCCGGCAGCCAAGCTCCCATGCAGAGCAATACTATCGCCCATACGCCGGCATGTGTAAGCGGCAGCCCGGCATACCCGCCGCCTTTGGAAGTTCGAATGGTGCGTGCCCACCGTAACTGATGAAGCCACACGCCGCTCCACGTCGCCTCGCCCAAGGATGTTTCGACAACATAAGTTGAGAGCAAAGCCCGCTTGCCCAGAGACGTAATGCGCTTCGCCAGCTGATAATCATCCGCGATGTAATCCGCAAAAGCAGCAAACCCGCCCACTCGCTGGAGATCTTCAGCCCGAAAAGCCAGCGTCGAGCCAAGCCCAAACTCCCGAACGCTTAGCAACTGTGCCACCAACGTAGAGGGCATAAAATCCGTTGCAATTCCAAGCGACTCCCAAGCCGCCGGAACCGTATGGGCCATCGCGCGGTAAGGGCAAGTCACTACGCCGATCGCCGGATCTGATAATGGCGCCACAACTGTAAGGAGGTAGTCAGGATCAACCCGGATATCGCTATCATTCACAACCCAAACCGGATACCGGGCCTGCCCGGAAAGCGCCAGGAGAGTACCAACTTTCCCATTGGGTGTATCAGGAGCGCCCACAACCAGCCTGATCGCAACGTTCGGATACTCATTCTGCAGATGCCGGACAGCCGCGACGCTAGGATCGTTTTCATCCCGCACGCCAAACAAAATTTCGAACCTCGGATAACGCTGCCTGACTTGCGATACGAAGGCCTCCTGGGTATTAGGGTCAAGTCCGCGCAAAGGCTTAAGAACAGAAACCCCCGGAGCATTGGAATCAGGAGAAGGCGTCCGCTGAACTCGACCTCGCCAAAGATGACGGAGACTCGCTGCAATAGCAAGGATTTGATAAGCCGCCGGAGGCCCAAACAGCAACCAGAATACCTTCGGTAAGGATTTGCTTCGGATTTTCACGGAATTGACTCATTCCGGCTTAAGATCTTTACCTTCATCTTTCCTCTTATCTTTGCCGCCGAAGATGCGCTTCCAGAAGCCTCGCTTCTTCTCCTTCACTTCAGGCGCGGGAGTACCGGGCTGATTCGGATCGGTAATTATTGGAGGCGGACTTGGCTGTGGAACTGGGTTGGGGGATGCTGCCGGATTAACAGGCTGGGTAATTGGCGGAAGCACGAGTTGGGGGTGCTTACCAATGCCGAACATTTTCTCGAAAAAATTCGGCGTGGGCCCGTTAGGATGCTCACAGGTGGCGGCAGGAACAGTGCCATCCATGAAGTACACTTCGTAGTCGTCGGGGCAGGTTTCGTTCGCTGGTAAATTACTTGCCTTGTCAACTTGGACGCGCACCACGCCGGAAGGCGGCGTGAACGGCTCCATATCGCGATAGTGAGGGAGCTTGCGGGCGCGCAGCATGAATTCGGTCCAGATAGGAGCAGCCGCGCGTGCGCCCTCAATTTTTATATCAGTGTAGTCATCATTGCCGACCCACACAATACAGAGCAGGTTGGAAGTGTAGCCGGCAAACCATGCATCGTGAGAACTGCCTGTTTTCCCCGCAGCTGGCGAGTTGAAACGCGCTCCTACCGCGCTAGCCGTTCCGCCGTTGAGAACCGCTTGCAGCATGTCAGTTATCACATACGCCACGCGGCTGTCGAGAACGTTAGCCTTTTGAGGCGGCTCGGATTGCAATGAATCCCCATTTCTAGCCTGGACGGAGCGAATGAAAACGGGGGAGAGGCGCACGCCCCCGTTGGCGAAAACGGTGTAAGCGCTAGCCATGTCGAGCGGAGTGGCATCATAAGCGCCGAGAGCCATGGCGGGCGTAGGCTGTACACCATTGATGCCAGCGGCTTGGGCCAGTTGCGCCACTTTGTCGTAGCCCACCATTTCAGCCAACCGGATCGTAGCGGTGTTGATGGAGTGGGCCAGCGCCTGCCGGGCGGTGACCTGCCCTACGCTGTCTTTCGGATCGAAATTGCGGGGCGCATATGGCTTGCCATTGAAATCAAACGTGCCCTCGGTGGCATCCAGCATGGTGATGGGCGTGTAAGCTTTAGCTAAATCACCCGTCAGTGCGGTATTAATGGCAGCCGCATAAACAAAGGGCTTGAAAATAGAGCCGGTGGGCCGCTTGGCAAGGGCGTGATTCAATTGGCTGGTGGAGTAATCCCGGCCACCCGCCAAGGCAAGCACTTCTCCAGTGTGAGGGTCAAGAGCAATCAAAGCGACTTGCGGCATAGGACCGGGTGCGACTTCCGTGCGAACGGAAGCGTTCTTACCCTGCCCCTCCCGGATTCGGCGCGTGCGGCGGCGTATAATGGCCGCGTCCACCTGCTTTATGCCAGCCTGGATGGCCTCGGAAGCGGCTTGCTGCAACTGACGATCAAGCGCCGTGTAGATACGCATACCGCTGCTAGTCAACTCGCTCTCTTCATACCGGGAAAGCAGACGGTTTCTCACCAAATCCACGTAATAAGGAGCATTCTTTGCTTCGGTGTTCGGCTGCGCCAGCTTCAGAGGGGCGGCTTCTGCGGCAATCATCTGGCTTTGCGTGATGACGTGATTGTCAAACATGGCCTGCAGCACGAGATTGCGCCGCCGGGTCGCGGCAGCGGGATGCTGAAAAGGCGAAAAAAGCGTGGGACCATTGACGACGCCCGCCAGCAGAGCCGCTTCGGGCATGGTGACGCTTTTAAGATCCTTTCCAAAAAAAACTTGGGAAGCTTCTCCAAAGCCGTTAATCGCGAAAGACCCATGCTGGCCAAAGCTGACCTGGTTCACGTAAATGGTGAGAATTTGCTCCTTTGTGAAGCGATGCTCCAGCACGAGGGCGATGGTCATTTCGGCAAGCTTGCGGCGCAAGCTGCGCTCGTTAGTCAAGAAAAACGCGCGCGCCATTTGCATGGTCAGGGTAGAGCCGCCTTGCATCCGGCGGTGATGGACGAGAGGGGTTAGCAAGCCCTCCAGCAAACGCACGTAGTTGATGCCTCCATGTTCAAAAAAGCGGCGGTCTTCAATTGAGACAATCGCATTTGTCACGAGCGGGGGGATTTCCTCATAGGTCAACAAACGGCGTTTAGAGCGTTGCTGAGCATCGAAGAATCCAGTGACAAGCTGCGGTTCAAGCTCGTAGGAGTCCATCAACTGCCCCTTGGCGTCCGTAATAGTTTCTACCTGACCATTGTTGAAATGAAGAGTAGCGCTTTGGTTGGGATGATAGCTGGCCGGTCCGGGAGAAACCTGAAGTGCCACGCCGTGTTGCGAAAAAACGCCTATGTCCGAGCGCGTGTTTTCGGCAGCAGAGACATAGCCCGCGCCGCGCAATTCGGCAATGACCGCAGCGGGGGTGAGCGTATCGCCGGCCTCGACGCGTTCAGCGCCAGCATAGATTTGGGCTGGCTCGTTAAAGATCGGGCGACGGATGCGTTCATCGACAATCCGGCTGTATTTCGTGTAGAACGAGGTAAATGCTATGCAGAAAGCGAGTGCACAAACGCCGAGGCAGGTAAGGACAATGCGGGTAAGGGAGCGGCGCCATACCGACCAAAGCAAGTCAGCGAGGGAGCGCAGGGAAAGCGACTTATGCGGGGGCTCAACCTTTACATTCACAGGCACTTTTCGCGTTGCGGTCTCCTGGCCCAATCAAAACCAAGCGGATCAGGCTGGACCATTATTAGGATAGCGGGAACGAGTGGAGTACCAGGCAGCATAAGTGTCCGATCACTTTGCCAGCAGAATCACGCCGCCGAGCACCAGCAAAGTTCCAGCCGTCCGCCGCTTCCCCACATGCTCGTGCAAAACTAGCTTCGCCAGAATGGTTTCGAGCACGAAAGTAGCCGCCGAAGCCGGAACAGCAAAACTAAGCGGCGCAATCTGCACCAGCGCCATAAAAGCGAAGAACGAAATCGCCATGCAGAAAATCGAAAGCGCTAGCGAAGATCGGCTGGCGATCATGCGCAGCAGCCGGCCTAGACCGCGCACATCCACGCTCTGCTCGCCGCTGCGCTTCATTTCATAGCTTTGCAGCAAATCGCTCAGCACAGTCGCGATGACGATCACCGAGAGCAACAGCCACTTCACAGCTCAGCCCTCGCCTTTTCGTTTGTCTTGCTTTGGGTGCTTCCTACCAGAAACGTACCGGCAAAGATCAGGGCGGTTCCAATCCAATGCCCAGGCGTTACCGCTTCATTGAGAAACACCTTTCCGAGTACCGCGGCCAGCACATACCCAAGGCTTGTAAGCGGCAGCACAAAGCTCAAATCCGCCCAGCTCAATAAAGCCATGCGGGTAAGCAGCCAAAGAATCAAAAGAAAGATACCACCCGCGACAGCCGGATTGAGCATGGCATGTAAATAGCTGAGCGGGTTGATCCCAACACTCTCGGTGACATGCTTCATGCCCCAAGCCAGCAGAAGATTGCCAAGAGCATTGAAAAAAATAACAAGGAAGACAAGCAGCAGCGTCCGTGCCTTAAGCGACCGCTCTCCAGTAGTACTCAACATCTTTTGCTGAGCGCCCACTGCAGAAATACTCTCGACCGACAGTTCAATCTCCCGCGCTAAGAACAGCAGGCGTTTCTTTCCCCTGCTTCTGTTGTTCCTTCACGAACTGTTTGCGTTTCGACCGCAGAGCCAGATACTCGCGGGCTTCCTTATACAACCGCCTGCGCTCGTCGTTGTTGAACAAAGCCTTGCTTACCAGCCGTAGTGCAACCTTAGGACGGAAGTAAAACTCGTCATAAAACCGCTCTACCCAATCCACCAGCTCAGCCCGGTCCAATCCAGGATACTGATAATTTGGAAGCTGGTGTCCGGCGTCGTCCGTCATCTTCTCGTCAATCGAAATCAGGCCATTTTTCTTGACATGATCATAAAACTCCGTTCCTGGGAACGGGTGGCCAATGGAAACCTGAATTGTTTCCACATCCAGCTCTTTCGCAAAATTAATGCTCTTGCGGATGGTTTCGTGCGTCTCGCCCGGCAAACCAACAATGAAGTCGCCGTGAATCGTAAGACCAAGCTTCTTGCAGTTCGCCGTAAACCGACGCGCCATATCAATTGTCGCGCCCTTCTTGATGTTCTTGAGGATCTGCTGATCGCCCGACTCATAACCAACAATCAAAAGT
>JBJMGL010000181.1:0-6780 GCA_045807985.1 Bryobacteraceae bacterium | reverse complement strand
GCAGGTCTGAATACTCCAGATTTAAGGGCAGAGTCAAACCCTCGCGCTGCATCGCTGAGAACAGAGTGGCGCTAACATCCAAATTCAACGTATCGCCGAACTCGTAAGTCTTCGATCCACCGCTGGCGTCGATTCCCGTCGCAAGGTCGCGCGTGTCATGCGCGCCAAAACTAGACTTTCCTAACGAGCCCAAAAGGTCTTTCAGAGTCTTAAAGCCTAGGAAATCAATTGCTTTGTCGGTGACTTCAAAGCGTGCGTTGCCCTCGGGACCGTTCTGTCCGCCAGTTGTTGGAGACTGAGGCGGCGGGCCTTCCGTGTTAATGTAACCGCCCTGCTCCAGCTTCTTTACCAGGCGCTCCATTAGTTGTTCGCGTTGCTGCTCGGACATTTGCTGCAACTGTTGACGCATCTGCTCAGCGTGCTCGGGATTAAACAACTCACCGCTTTGGAGCGCCCGCTCGATCGCTTGTTTCAGCTCTTCGAGCGTATGCTCGTTCATTTCGGAAAACTGCATGTACGGATCTTGGAAACCGCTCTGCAGAAAATAGTCGGAAAGCGCGCGAAGAAGATCTTCCATCTCGATGCCGAGATCTTCTTCGGAAAACTTGGAGTAGGAAATTCTTCGCATCTTTCCTCCTCGCTAATTCAGATTGCGTCGTCCGCCGCCACCGCCGCTGCCGCGGCGGGGATCGTAGCTACCACGACGCCCGTACTCTTCCCGTTCTTCGCGAGATCGCTCGTCGCGGGATGTTCGGTCGCCTGCTATGAATTCAAGCTCTTCATTCCGGCTAATCCGCTTGTGCGCGTAAAGACCTTCGAGGATAAATTCACCAGCGGAGGCGCGCATCGCGTCGCTTTCGCTTTCCGACAAGCCGAGCTTTTTGGTGAATTGCAGGAGGTCCTGAATGCGGGAAAGCTGTTCCACCATTTTCTTTGCCGGTAAATCTTCATCCAGCCGCAAAGAACCGCCCAGCTCAAACCATTGAACAACCTGGCGAAGGTTTGTGCCGTCGAAATACCCGTTATAGACTTTGCCTACAGCGCTGCGGATGATCTCGCGCGCCACCGCATCTCCGCCCTTCAACTCGCCTTCATATTCCAGTTCCAGCTTGCCGGTAATAGAGGGAAGGGCAGCGTAAAGGTCCAGGATGCGCGGAACAGCAGAGGAGTCTTTCGTTTTGATGGCGCGGCGCTCGGCATTTGAAACCACGTTTTCAAGAACGGTGATCGGCAAGCGCTGCGAAACTCCAGAGCGCTTGTCAACCCGTTTATCTTCGCGCGCCAGGAACGCTATATTCTCTACGACTTCGTGTATGTAGGGCGGAACCTCTATCTCCACGGGAGAGCGCCTGCGTGTCCAGGCTTCCTGCTTCGTAATATCGATGCCTTGTGAAACCGAGAGCGGATAGTGAGTACGGATCTCGCTGCCGATACGGTCTTTTAATGGGGTAATAATCTTGCCGCGGGCCGTATAATCTTCGGGATTCGCCGTGAAGACAAGCACCACATCCAGGGGCAACCGGACTGGATAACCCTTGATTTGAACATCGCCCTCCTGCATGATGTTGAACAATCCAACCTGGACTTTCCCGGCCAAGTCAGGAAGCTCATTCACAACAAACAACCCGCGATTGGCGCGAGGCAGCAAGCCATAGTGAATCGTTAGTTCGTTCGAGATATCCTGGCCGCTGCGCGCTGCTTTGATAGGATCGATGTCGCCGATCATATCGGCGATCGTGACATCAGGCGTGGCGAGCTTCTCGACATAACGCGCTTCCCGGTTTAGCCAGGCGATCGGCGTATTATCTCCGTACGATGTCAGCTTGTCGCGGCACTGCTTGCACAGCGGGTGAAGAGGGTTATCCCGGATCTCGCAGCCGGCCACATACGGCATATGCGGGTCCAGGAGGCTGGTGAGCATACGCGCCAGACGAGTTTTGGCTTGGCCGCGCAATCCCAGGAGAATGAAGTTATGACGCGAAAGAATAGCGTTCACAACCTGTGGAATCACTGTGTCTTCAAATCCCATCACGCCCGGAAACAGCGTTTCACCGCTATCGAGCTTAGAAATGAGGTTTGATCTCAGTTCTTCTTTCAGAGTTCGATCAGCCCGCAGCTGATCAAAAAATTGGCTGGTGCGAAGTTCGCCCAGCGTCCGTGGCAAGTCGGAATGAGGCATGAATAGACTCGCGATTAATTTCAGTCACAAGTCTAGCAGTGTATTTTTGAGAGCATTTTTTGGCCCCCGCCAGCCATCGTGAATTATTCCTCCATATTTCACGGGTAAATTGTGATATGTTCGCGGGGTCGTGAAAACGAGCGAATCAATTTCCCTTGACTTTCAACTGCACTGGCGCAAGCTACAGCAAGTGGGGCTTAACGCGTACGAAGCGCGGTCCTATCTTATTCTGATGGGGCATCCTCGGTTTAAAGCTCTGGAACTGGCGGCGCGGGCGCATGTGCCCAGGCAGAAGATTTACGAGGTTCTGGACAGCCTGGTGGAAAAGGGCTTTGCGCAGGTGGTTCAGGAGAAGACAAAGCTTTTTTCGGCCATTGACCCGAATTTGGCCATACCGGGCTATCTGGCGCGGCGGACCAAGACCATGCAAAACGAACTGCACGAACAATCGCGTCTTGCCACGGGACTCATGGAAGACCTTCGCGCCGCTTACGAGGAAGGACAAGGGGGGCGAGGAACCTTGGACTACCTCAACCTGGTAAATGATCCTACGCAGACGGCACTTCATTACCGGCGCATGCTGGCAAATGTCAGTCATAATTACTCGGAATTCTCACGCCCGCCATTTGCGGTGGACCCCTTGGATGAAAGGCTGGTCAAGGAAGCCGCCGCTCGCGGGATTAACTGCCGATTGCTGATAGAGGCTGGCCCCATCGACCCGGAACATCAGGATCGTTTGAACGAGTACCGGGATTACGGAATCGAGATCCGGTTTCTCCATCGCTTACCGTTGAAGCTGGCCCTCTTTGATCGCAGGTGCGGATTAGTAGCCCTGCTGGACCCTGTACTGACGAAGCCGTCATGGACGGCATTGGTATTTGAGCATGAGGGATTCGCCGAAGCTATGTCCGGTCTCTTTGAAAGCTACTGGTGCCGGGCGGAAGGTACGGCGCCGCTCATTCTTCCACCCCTCCTGGACCATTCGGCTTCCGCAGCCAAACCTGATAATTGATTGCATCCGCGAACGGCACTAAAATAAATGATTGTTTTTTCCCTTTGTATTCGCCCTCAATCTTGTAAACTTGATCTCCCTGCCAAGGGGCGGGCAAAGGTGTTTCCACCGAGGAGAGCTTAAGGCGAGACGGGGCAGCAGGCAGAACATTTACAAGGGAAAGGTCCTCAATTTGAGGATTCAGCGTTTTACCAAGCGCCAGTATTTGGGGTCCGCGCTGAATGGCGATTCTGCCCATTTTTTCGTCTGGACTGCTGAGAATGCGCACATCCATCGCGGCGGAGATCTTAACGATGTCGCCACGTTTCCATTCGCGGTTAATCGTGACCAGGTCTCCCGGTTTACCAATCAGGTGTTGTCCGGCAGTGTCGACAATAAATGAGGATGTCCAGTCAGGCACTCTTAACGAAAGCGAGAATTGAATATTGTGGCTTGGCTCGACGTGGAGGAGCATTTCTCCCGTTTCAGGAAAAGAAGCTTCCGAATAGATTTGTATTAAACCCCGTCGGCGAAGCTGAACGGTCGCTCTACCGGCAGTGTAGGCGTTAATCAAAACTCCATTCGCATATCGACCCCAGGTTGCTTGCGGGATCAGGGTCAACCCTTCCGCTTCGCTGAGCATGCAACGGCCACTACTCGGAAGGAGCTTAGAGGAAAAGTTTTTCTTTCCAGCGAACGCGATTTCCGAAGCAATGCTGCCCGTACGCATATCTTGCGCGGATAATAGCTGGTTATAAATGGTGCGTTCCAGTTGCTGCCCGTACTGGGGTTCGCCAGTTAGACGAAGTAAGTTGAGTGTAAGCTGCATCCACGCCACTGTGGTGCAGTTATCGACAGCATTGATCACCGGAGATGCTGCCGGCGTGCCTGTGAGCGATAGGTAATTTCCGGCCAAAGCCTTCCAAGAGCGAAGCGCCGGATAAAGGTAAGTCCTATCTCCGGTAAGGCGGTAAAGATCAACCAAACCGACGAGGCTCCGAAGCTTATCAGGCAAATCCTCTTTCGTGCCGGGGGTGATGAGCGCTGTATTAACGTCCGCGGCGCGAACTATGGATTTGCAGAGGTTTAAGTAGTTTGGGTCAGCAGTGTGGCGGTACAGAAATGTCAGGGATTCTATCGTTTGCAGGGCGGCCAGCCGGAATTTGAGGTTTTCGTCATTCCCGTTTTCAAAGGATGCATGTTCCTTGCCTTTGTCTCCGAATGTGTTGACGAGTAGATCGCCAATCATTTGGGATGCTGTATAAGCATCCTCTTCGCCAGTCGCTTGCCAGTAACTTAGCAAGCCGAGTAAGATCCACTTGTGTACGAGAAGATCACTGCTGGTCCAACGCTCGCCATCCGAATAAGATCCAAAATACCCGTTCTTTGCCTGAAGAGAGAGGAGTTGGGCCGTTGCCTTGTCCATTAACTCTTTTAGCTGTGAATCATGGGTATATTCGTAGGCATTGGATGCTGCTTGGAGGAATCGCCCAATGAACTCGCCTCCAACGACTGCTTCGGATTTGCCTTTGATCTTTGTTTGAAAGGGCTGCAGTAAAAATTGAATATCGACGTGTTTGAGAAAACCTTCATGATTCGCCCTGAGGCGGTTAACAAGTAGACCCGCTAATTTCTGGTTGTCAAAGGGAAAGGGTCGAAACCGATCCGGAACAGCATTCGGCACTACCGGCTGCGGCGGGCTGGCCCACGCGGTTACAGTCATGACGCTAAATAGGCAAAAGCTGAGTCGACGCACGAATACCTTCCGGTTGAAGACAGTTTAGCGCCTGACTGTGAGATCGGGTTATCTTAAGCCCTATATTTAGGGGCGTAACCGTAAGAGTACTTCATCACGAGAAGTAAACTGCATAGCGCGAATGCCGAGCATCTCGGCGCCTTGGACGTTTTCGATGCGATCATCAAGAAAAAGCGTCTGTTCAGGCGCGGTGCCTAGTCCTGCCACGCACTCCTCGTAAATAGCAGCTTCGGGCTTAGCGGAATGGACCTCGTAAGACAGCGTCACCTGATCGACGGAATTTAACCGGTCCGTTCGTGATTTGAGCACTTCGCCCAGTTCGCGAGGCATATTCGATAGAATCGCTACCCGCTTACCAGCGCGGCGCAGTTCATCGATCCAGTCCCACATCGGTTGATCGAACCGCATCCAGCTTTCTGTATCCAACTCGCTGAGATCATCAATTTGCGGGGCGCTCAAAGTGACGCCGCACTTTCGGGCAATGTCGCTCCAGTACTCTATATTGGTGACCAAGCCCTTGTCGTATAGGAGCCGGTCAGCCCAATAGCTCTCGGTGAATTTTTCCGGCGGAACGGAAGCAACGGCAGCCATCCTGGCCTGGTCCTCGGCGGTCTGATGATGGACCAGCACACCGCCATAGTCAAAGATGAAGCCTTCAAAATCGCTAACGAGCGCCATCAACCAGTTGCTCCCGCCGCGAACGGATCTCACGCACCGCGTAGATTCGGCGTCCCTGGCTTTCAAAGTAAGTTCGCATTAAAACCTCGCCGATCAATCCGACGCAGAAAAGCATCAGGCCCGCAAACCACAACATCGCTCCGGCAATCATCAAGGGACCGTGCTCGGCAATGATGTCGTGTCCACCGATTTTCTTGATCAGGATGCCGAATAGAACGATACTGCCAAGCACAATGCCCGCTAAACCCCATTTGCCGAAGAAGTGCATGGGACGGGTTAGATAGCGCAGGAGAAAACCAATGGTCAGAATGTCAAAGAAGACGCGAAATGTCCGGCCTAGCCCGTAGTGGGAAGCGCCGTTAGGCCGCTCGATGTTCTTGATGGGAACCTCGATAACTCGGGCTCCATAGAAGGAGGCGAGGGCTGGAATGAAGCGGTGAAGCTCCCCATAAAGGTTCACATCCTTGAGAATTTCCGCGCGATACGCCTTGAAGGTTGTGCCGAAATCGTGCAACTCCACGCCGGAAGTCTGTTTCATCAGCCAGTTTGCAATACGTGACGGGATTTTGCGCGTGACAGCATTATCTACCCGGTCCTTGCGCCAACCACTCGCAATGTCGTACCCAGCCTCTATTTTTTCAAGCAGTAGCGGGATGTCTTCCGGAGCGTGCTGAAGATCGCCGTCCAGAGAGACAATGACATCGCCTTGAGCTTCATCGAATCCAGCGGCGAGAGCTGCTGTTTGACCGAAGTTGCGCCGTAGTCGCAGGACTTTAAGATGCGAATCAGTTTCCACCAGGTTGGCCAGGAGATCGAAGCTGCGATCCGTGGAAGCATCATCGACGAAAATGATCTCGTACGGCTTCCGAATTGTTTCCAGTACAGCGGTGAGTCGGTCATAGAGGGGCAGAATGGCCGGCTCCTCATTGTGAATGGGGATAACAATCGAAAGCATTGCTTTGTGCGTATCCCCAGTGTAGCGAAGGGGATAGAAGTAGAAAGAACTCGGTCTTTATATGCCCCCAAAACTACGGAAAACTGCTACAATAGAGTTACAGCGAAATTTAGATAAGTTGTCGTGTTTGCAATGGTTTGCAGCGCTTCTTTCCGCTGAAAAGGAGTTTGCCTTTGGCTGATCAAGACGGAGTGCCGCCGAGTAGTGTGCTTCCACCTACT
>JBJMGL010000180.1:0-9789 GCA_045807985.1 Bryobacteraceae bacterium | reverse complement strand
CGCATGCGGTACATCGAACGATATGATTCGCCCTTCGCCCGACGCCAGCCATCTGTCGCCGGACAACATGGATTCGCGGCCAATAAGGGGCGAACTCAGGCGTGAGCGAGTTCTGCACGACTCGTCGATGATAAACATCCACTCGCACGTAACTCCGGTGAATCGGAGTGCTGGGAAAATTACATTCGGACGGATAACTTGCGGGTAGCCGGTAGGGGTTTATTCTTTGACCAAGAGGTTGTGTCCGGATAACGGTCGTGTAACGTGCTAGTCGGAGACTTAAATTCCACATTGTGCATGTGATGTGGGGTTCTCGGTAGAGTGACACTGGCCAAAACCTCTAGTTTCTGGCCAGTAGCCGAAGTTCGTCACGAAAGCGTCTGAAGAGTGCCTAAGTCGTTCAGAATCAACTCAGGCAGTTGCCGAGTCTGCACTACAGTTGCGATTAAATTCGAATCGCTCGGGGAGGCTAAGGCCGAGCTGCTGGAGAAGCGATTTCTGCTCAGCGGTTGTTTCAGTGATGCGGCGCAGCCGGATCTCGCGTTCGTCGGTAGTGGGCAGAACAATATCAGCGCTATGCAGGGTAGAGAGGAGCTCGAGTGCCTTCCTGGCCGAGAGCGGCTGGGCATGATTGCCTCCCGTTCTCGAGGGCTGCGGAACGATGGCAGGCCGCCGCTTCAGCAAATGCTTGAGCGTGACCCACAGTGCGTAGCCAAGGAAGGCAACCATCACATGAGCCTTGACGCGCGGCTCCCGTTGATGGAACAGAGGACGGATGGAGAGTTCGCTTTTGAGTGCGCGGAAGGATGCTTCCGCCTCGGTCA
Organism: Bryobacteraceae bacterium; assembly: GCA_045807985.1. Classification (GTDB taxonomy): domain Bacteria; phylum Acidobacteriota; class Terriglobia; order Bryobacterales; family Bryobacteraceae; genus Bog-105. The sequence goes on along the minus strand of JBJMGL010000180.1, from coordinate 8,965 downwards.
GCTGCATGTATCGCAACCAAAGCTCTTCGGCTGTACCCGCTTGCAGATTGGTTCGCAGCATGTAAGCGCCCTCCCGCAGTCCGCGCCAGATCTTGCGATCTTCTTTGATGCTCCACGAAAGGCGAACGCCTTCTGGCGTCTGCCGCAGAACAACCTGATAGAGATCGTTCACTTGGGGATGACGGGCCTGAATGCCTCCCAGTCGCCGCTCCATTTTGTGGCGGTCTTTCAGCCGGCCACTCTCAATGCTTTTCGCCAGACGCTGCAAAGCATCTTCCATGCGAGCAGAAAAACGATTGCGGATCGCTTTCTCTTTTTCCTGGCGGCCGCTGGTACGGCACAGAATGAAGCTTTCTTCGCCCTGAGGAATGGCGACCTTCTTGACTTCGACTTCAGGCCGCACCTGCGTCCAATCGTCTTTCAGCAGTTCTGCTTCAAACTGCTTCATCTGACGGCGCGGCGTCCCCACCAGGTACTGGCCGCCCCGCTTGCGGATCGCCTGAAGATTCTCTTCGCTCACAATGCCGCGATCGAACACCCAGATCCGCCGCGCCTTGCCGTATTTACGCTCCACCATGCGCAGGATCGTTTCCATCGTGGATACATCAGCGCGATTGCCGTCGAAAGTCTCATAGCTGAACGGAAAGCCTTCACTATTGACGATGAGTGCCAGCACCAGCTGTTCGCAATCAGGGCGGTGATCGCGCGAATAGCCCCGGCGCATCATCGGATTCTTCTCTGCTGCGCCTTCCACATAGGTACTGGTCAGGTCATAGAGCAGCACGTCAAAGTCAGCGCCGAATAACTCTCCGTAGCGTTGCTTGAGATGCTTCTCCAGTTTCGTCTTGTGCGGCAGAATCCGGTCCAGACAGCGGTACAGCCGCGTGTCGTTGAGCTTGCCTTCTTGGATGCCCAACAGATCATCCAGCGCGGTCGAGGGATACCAGCGCTCTTCAATCGCCAACTCGCTACCTGGCGCGCATAATCGATTGATGGCCAGCACGGCCGCCACGCGCGACCACGGCACGTCGGCTTCCTGCTCATCCATTGCCTGCTCGAAGAAACGATCCAGTTCCAGCCGCTTCCACAGTTCCAAGCCGAGCCAGCAGGCTCCGAACTGCCGCGTGCGTTCCAATCGCACTTTATTCAGCAGCACTCGAGCCACCTGCGGATCGTCCGCCGGCACTTTCACCTGCGATGGGAAAAGCTTCAGCTGTTGAGGCTCACCCTGCTCGTTGAAAACCTCAATGGTTTTCAGCCAGCGCGCCTGCGCCGAACTGTTCAACTCGCCGAGATAGCAGAGTGTCCTCTGCCGTGGACCGTCCGGCGTGCGCGTTGTCTCTACTAATGACCAATACGTGTGGTCCTTGCCGTCCTTCTCACGACGGTGCGCGCGCAGAAACATCCTCGCCCGATCTTGTCATGAGAACGAAAACCCTTCAAGGGGGTTGGTCTGCACTACATCGACTTTTCGAAATCCGCCATTGAAGACAAAGGTATTTTCACGTCAGGACGGCTCAAAACTTGCTTGAATCCGCGGAGCGATGACGAACTTCGGGTAGACTTCAGGACCGTATTGCGTTGAAAGTGCAGGGTCGTCTTTGCTGGGCAGCGGAAGAGATTTTGGCCACCCCCACGGCTGTCCGCGAAAGATTAACAACGAGTATAGTTTTGCAGTATCATGCCGAGTACCGGATCATGCCGAGCAATATCATCAAAGGCTCATTCTGTGCTGGTTCGGCGCGTTTGCTCTCGGCATGATCAACTGGGCCACTCACGATGAGAACTATGACACCAAGTCAGTGCTGTCACCCGTTCGCTGCCATTTGACTGGGATTTTTCGAGAAAGCTGGGGAGCCGGACTGCTTCTTATCTTCGGAAAAAGGGGACCGTCCGGCACCGCATCGTGCCGAGTCGCCCTGTGCGGAAAGCTCGATCGGCACGATGCCAGGAGGCGTCCAGTGGAGATCACTCGGCATGATCGGGTACTCGGCATGATGCGGTTCATGCCGAGCTCGGCATGAACGCTGATCGTTCTCAGGGTTGAGGTTGGAACAAATCAACCCAACAGCCGTTCTAGCTTCGAGCCTGGGACAAACATGGTTTCGTTGCGCTCGGGGCCGTTGGAGACGGAGCCGACTTCGATTCCGGTTTTTTCTTCCAGGAACTCTAGATACTGGCGAGCTTCGGTAGGTAGATCTTCAATTCTAGTAATGCCTCGCGTGCTGCGATTCCAGCCGGGCAGGTGCTCAAAAATTGGCTTGATGGCTTCCATGCGGCGGGTGCTGGCGGGCATTTGCGTCATCGTTTTGCCGTCTACTTCGTAAGCGACACAAACCGGAACCGTTTCGAGTTCGTCCAGAACGTCGAGTTTTGTAATGACCAGGCTGTCGAAGCCGTTTACCTCTCCCGTGTAGCGGAGCAGTGGAACGTCGAACCAACCGCAGCGGCGGGGCCGCCCAGTGACCGAGCCGAATTCGTTGCCGGTTTGGCGGATCTTCTCGCCTAACTCGGTTAGATCTTCGGAAGGAAATGGTCCGGCACCCACACGCGTGATGTACGCTTTTGAAATGCCGATAATGCCGTTTATCCTAGTGGGCGCTACGCCGGTTCCGGTACAGGCTCCGCCCGCTGCGGCGCTGGAACTGGTGACAAAGGGATAGGTTCCAAAGTCGATATCGAGCATGGTGCCTTGCGCGCCTTCAAACAACACGCTTTTGCCCTCGCGAATCATAGTGTTCAGCAAGTGCGATGTGTCACAAACCATAGGCCGAAGCTGCTCGGCGAACTGCTTATAAGTTTCCAGAATCTCGCCGAAATCCACACGCTCCGTGATCTGGAAGGCGTCTGCGATTAATTGCTTATCTTCGGCGAGAGCGCAGTATAGCGATTTGAAGTCGATGTCGACAAGATCGGCAATGCGTATGCCACGGCGGGCAATTTTGTCTTCATAGCAGGGACCGATTCCGCGCGAGGTGGTGCCAATGGCGATTCGATCGGCGCGTCCTTCGGAGATTTTTTCAATGGTCCGGTGAAAGGGGAAGATGACGTGGGCGCGATTGCTGACCCTTAGCTGTGACTTGACGTCAATTCCCGCGCTTTCCAGTCCGGAAATCTCCTGAAGCAGGGCAGCCGGATCAATCACGACACCGTTGCCAATTACGGCCAGAACGCCGGGGCGTAAAATGCCGCTGGGAATCAGCTTCAAAATAAATTTTTTTTCACCGATGAAAACGGTGTGGCCGGCATTATGGCCGCCTTGGTAACGCGCTACGGCGTCGAACTTTTCGGAGAGCAGGTCAACGATTTTTCCTTTGCCTTCATCGCCCCATTGCGCCCCCAAAACAATCAAATTACTCATGGTTCCCGTCGTACTTGCCCAAAACCTCCGATTGTAGCGCAAAACTCAGGAAAACTGTTGAAAATCACTGACTTGAGGGCGCTGAAGCGGATTTTGGGAAGCGCTGTCCTATGCTACGCTTGGCACAATGCAGATGTGTGGGGTCTTTTTGGCTCTGGGCCAGGATATTTTTGGCCAACTGATTCGTGGGATTTCCATTGGCAAACTCAAGACTTACCAGGTTTATGAACGGTTCAAGTTGCGGGCTCACTTGGTCAAGCTGAATTCGGAGGCTTTGCGCAAGGCTGCGCCGAAGTTTTGGGCCCGCATTGAAGCGGGAGAAGAAGAGTTCGCGACCGATCTGTCGCAGGTGTTTCTTCTTTCGCATCTCGACATGATTGTCGATATTCTGAACTTTTTGGGAATCCCGAATGAGCAGGGTTTTTTTGATAAGGATTTGAAGCCGGAACAGTATTTAACGGAGGGTTGGCAGGAGCGAGTTTTCCGTGAGTTCAGTTCCAAATATAAACGCGAGATTTTGCTGTTCTATATCAATCATCTGGACTGGGAACTGAATAAGACGGAGCAGGTGTTCTTGCCTGCGGCATAGGCATGACGGATCTAAAGTCGTTTCAAGAGTACGTGAAGAAGGGTGATCTTTCGGCTGTAAAGGCCGCGGTTGCGGAAGATCCATTGCTCGCCGATACCGCCAACGAGGCGGGGCAGACGGCCTACCTTTTAGCGAAGTATTACCGGCAAGAAAAGATGGCGGCTTTTCTTCTGGAGTTTCGACCGAATCTGGACTTTTTCGAAGCCTGTGTAGCTGGGCAAACGAAGGTAGTGATGAGTGAGATCCAAGAAAATGGCGGGTTGCTCCAGGCTCATAATACAGATGGTTGGACGCCGCTTCATCTAGCCGCTTTCTTTGGGCATCCTGAGCTAGCGCAAGCGTTGCTTGATGGAGGCGCACAGGTTGATGCGCGTTCCACGAATTCCATGAAGAATACTCCTCTGCATGCCGCAGCGGCGGGGGGCAAGACGGATCTGGTGCAGGTGCTTTTACAGCGTGGCGCGGATGTTCACGCACGACAGGAAGGCGGCTGGACGGCTCTTCATGCGGCGGCGCAGGCTGGCAATCGGTCCATGGTGGAAGTACTAATTGCCGGTGGCGCTGACCTTCAGGCGCATGCGGCTAACAATCAATCCCCTCTTGATTTGGCTTTACTGAAGGGGCATGGAGAGATTGTGGCTCTGCTGGAAGAGCTTGGGGGGAAGCTCGGGTAGATGCTGGTAGAAACGATATTGGACAGCAAGCTGGAAGAACTCCGGCGCGCCACCCTGGCGGCGTTTGCCGCCGCAATCTCGGTGGAAGAACTGGAAGAAGCGCGGGTGGAAGCGCTGGGCCGCAAGGGAACTCTTGCTTCCATCAGCAAGGATTTTGGAAAGCTTTCACCGGAAGAGCGCGCTCGGGTTGGGAAGCTGCTCAACTCGGTTAAGCAGGATCTGGAAAGCGAGTACGAGAGCAAAAAGCGGCGGTTTGAACAAGCGGATTTAGCGGAACGGCTTGCAAAAGAGTGGATTGATGTTACTCTGCCCGCGCCGGGGTCGCGCCCCGGCAGCCTGCATCCGATTACGCAGCTTCAACAGGAGATTGAAGATCTTTTCACGTCTCTCGGTTTCACGGTCTTATATGGGCCTGAAGTGGAGACCGAAGAGCACAATTTCGATGCGCTGAACATTCCGGCGACGCATCCGGCGCGTGACATGCAGGATACGTTCTGGCTTTCCCCTGGGCAGCTTCTTCGCACTCATACATCGCCGGTGCAGGTGCGCGGTATGCGAACGCTCGGTCCGCCGCTGCGAATGATTGCTCCGGGCCGGGCCTTCCGGAATGAAGAAGTCGATGCCTCGCATGAGCACACGTTCTATCAGTTGGAAGGCATGATGGTGGACCGTGATGTTTCGGTCGCCAATCTGACGTACTTCATGAAAACGTTGCTGAGCGCGATTTTCAAGCGTGAAGTGACGGTACGGTTGCGTCCCGGTTATTTCCCGTTTGTTGAGCCTGGCTTCGAGCTGGATATACGCTGCCTTATCTGTAATGGCGAAGGATGCCCCGTATGTAAGCATAGCGGCTGGGTGGAGTTGCTGCCTTGCGGGCTGGTCCATCCCAATGTGCTGCGAATGAGCAATATCGACCCGGAAGAGTGGGGCGGTTTCGCTTTCGGCTTGGGGCTTACGCGGCTTGCCATGATGAGATATGGCATTGATGACATCCGCCAGTTGCAGGGCGGAGATCTGCGTTTCTTAACACAGTTCTAAGTCCCCGGTTAGCCTCCGTTCTAAAAAGGAAGTAAGTTGAAGTTTTCTTATCAGTGGATTTGTGAGCTTGTGGAGGGCCTGGATGTGGAGCCTTCCGCGTTAGAAGGTCTTATTACCGTCAAGACCGCTGAATGCGAGGGCATCGAACCTTTTGGCGCGCATTTCAGCCGAGTGACGGCCGTTCGTGTGCTTGATGCTCAGCCGGTTGGTAAAGGCAAGAACAAGCTGGTGAAGATTGAGGTTGGTGGCGGCAAAACAGCGACGGTCATCTGCGGGGCAGGAAATGTGCGCGCCGGCATGTTGGCCGCTTGGGTTCCGCCGGGGACTAGCTTGGGTGATAAGACGATCGGTGCCGCCGTCATTGATGGCGTGGAAAGCGAAGGCATGCTGGCGAGTGCCGCTGAACTGGACATTAGCCGGGATGGTGCGGGTTTGCTGGAGGTGGAGAATGCTTCTCCTGGTTCGCTCTTTCCGTTGAAGCCGGATTGGATTCTTGAAATTGACAATAAGAGCCTGACGCACCGGCCTGATTTGTGGGGTCACCTTGGCATGGCTCGCGAAGTCGCGGCGATTGCCCATCGCTCGCTGTTCGATCCGGTAAGGCTCGATATTTTGCCTCAGGGTAATGCGCCTTTGAGGGTCGAGATCGCTGACTTTGCGCTTTGTCAGCGTTATAGCGCGCTTGCTTTGGAGAACGTGCAAGTCCACCCTTCGCCGTTACCGACCCAAGCGCGTTTGCAGAGCATTGGACTGAGCCCGATTAGCAACATCGTTGACATCACAAACTATGTATTGGCCGAATTGCCGCAGCCGATGCACGCTTTCGATGCCGATAAGCTGAGGGGCAACACGATTTATGTGCGTCAGGCGCGCTTGGGCGAACGCTTGAAAGCTTTGAATGGCGAGACTTACGACTTGCATCCCGAGGATCTGGTGATTGCGGATGAAGGCGGTCCGGTGGCGCTGGCTGGAGTGATTGGCGGTGTTGACAGCGCGATTTCGGAGGGGACGACTCGGATTGTTCTGGAGAGCGCGAACTTTCACGCTTCGGGTGTTCGCCTCACTTCGGCCCGGCATAAGATTCGCACGGATGCATCGATGCGGTTTGAGAAATCGCTTGATCCGGAAAATACTTTGCGCGGATTGGCTCGTGCGCTGGAATTGATTCGTCAGGTTTCGCCGGGAGTTCGCGCCATGGGTGGCGTGGTTGATCATCGCGCGCCGCTTCCGGGTGCCAAGCCGATTGTGCTTCCGCTCCCCTTTGTTTCGCGCAAGCTTGGAGTGGAAGTCAGCCGTGAAACGATTTACCAAATTCTACAGGCGCTCGGGTTTGCCCTTGCTGAGACAGCGCCCAGTATTTTGACCGTTACGGTTCCTTCCTGGCGCGGGACGAAAGATATTTCGTTAAAAGACGATTTGGTGGAAGAAATTGGGCGCATGATCGGCTATGACCAGATCACGCCGCGAGCGCCTTTCGTCGCGTCTGTCGTTCCACCTACAAATCCTATGCGCATTTACTTTCGGCAGGTTCGGAGCCAGTTGACGGCGCAGGGGTTCACGGAAGTCTACAATTATTCATTTCTCAGCGAGGCGGATGCAGCACGGTTCGGGTTTCACGCGCGCGATCTGCTGGCTGTTTCCAATCCAATTGCCGTCGAGATGACACATCTCCGGCCGAGTCTTCTGCCGGGGGTATTTAAGAATATCGTCAGCAATGTCCGGCATTATCGCGAGTTTCGGATATTTGAGATTGGCATGGAGATTCATCCGAATGCCGGGCAGCCGTTGCCGGATGAAGTTCCTCATGCGGTGGCCGTGATTTATAACGCGCTGGGGGATGAGCAGGACTTTTTTGAGTTGAAGCGAGTGCTGGAGTGCGTGCTTCCTTCCGCTTGCCTACGCGCCGCCGAAGCCCGTCAGTATGAGCATCCAGCGAGGACAGGGGAAATCCTTTGGCATGATGTGGTTGTTGGCCGGTTGTTTGAGCTTCATCCTGTGTTGTTGGAACAGGAGGGCATCGAAGGCCGGGCTGTGCTCTTCGATGTGGATTTAAGAGCGGCGCAAGAAATGAATGCCGCTCATATTGTGCGGTACATGCCGCCGCGAAAGTATCCTACGAGCGGATTTGATCTTTCCGTGGTGACGGGCCTGAAAACGCCCGTTGCCCATATTCAGAGCGGGCTTCGATCACTGGCGGGAAGCGACCTTGCTCTGATTGAATTCGTCCGGCAGTACGACGGTCCTCCGCTGCCGCAAGGCCAGAAAAGCGTGACGTATCACTTGGAGATCGGGGCAGGAGATCATACGGTGACAGCCGAAGAAGTCACGCAGGTTCGGAACCGCATCATGAATGGTATGCGCCAGCAGGGTTACGATTTTCGAGCCTGATGGTTGCCAGCGTGCTTCTTCCGGTTCTGCCCGGTATTCAAGCTCATGCGTCGGGTGCGTTGTGGCTGCCCGAATCGCGGACGGCCATCATTGCCGATCTGCATCTTGGTTACAGTTGGGCGCAGCGCCGTCGCGGGGAGTTGGGTCCGCTTGTGGATATCCGGACACGCGAGAAGTTGTTTCAATGCAATGACGAACTGCGGCCCAAGCGGTTTGTTTTCCTAGGCGACATTGTTCACGCGCCAGGTCCCTGTGCGCCGGAACGCGAATGGATTGAGGAGACATTGTGGCAGCTCCGTCAAAATGCGGAACTGATTGCCGTGCGCGGCAACCATGACCGGGAGTTTGCTATTGAGTTCGCTCAACTCGATTGTGCTCACGTCGAAGCGTGGTCGGATCAATTGCTGACCGCGATTCATGGCGATCAGTTTGAGTTTGCTTTGCCCGAAAATCATACGCTCGTGATGGGGCATCTACACCCGGCTTTATCGATCAGGGATGCTTCCGGAGCCGGACAGAAGTTGCCTGTTTTTCTGGTGAACTCGCAGTGTGTTGTATTACCCGCGTTTTCGCCGTTTGCACGCGGGTACGATGTGGCTTGCGGTTTGCCTGCTGAGATGCGGAAATATTTTGGAAGAGAAGCCATACATACTTATGCAGCCAGCGGCAAACGCGTAGTCCGTTTAGGATTGTTGCGAAGCGCCATGGAAGCCATGACGAAACACTGACGGTAGTTTCTTTTCAATTCGTAAATTGAGATGGGTATCACAGCACCATGGAAGGCGGCTGGCGAATTTCGAGACAGCCTTTGCCGGTGGGGAGAACTTTGCCGGGATTGAGGCGGCAGGAGCCGTCAAATAAGTTCTTGAACTTCTTAATCAGATTCAGTGTGTCTTCTGAAAATTGGTGCGCCAT
>JBJMGL010000179.1:0-2899 GCA_045807985.1 Bryobacteraceae bacterium | reverse complement strand
TATAACAGCAATTTAAGAGCGGCTTTAAGAGTCCTGTTAGCCGCATGTCTAGTGTCCGCCATTGTGCAGAAGGGTGCATTAGCGCAGGAACATGATGCAGTAAGCCAGCATTCAGCCCCCATGCCGGATATGCCCGGTATGGATCACAGCAGCATGGATCATAACAGCATGAATAGGAACGCGGCAGAGATGTTCCTGATGGGAGAAAGTTCCGGCACGGCATTTCAGCCTTCCGCCTGGCCCATGCCGATGCTAATGACTCACCCAGGTGACTGGCACCTGATGTGGATGGCGCAAGCCTTTCTTGTCGATACGCAGCAGTCCGGCCCGCGTGGCGACGATAAGTTTTACTCCACCAACTGGGGCATGCTGAGCGCGATTCACCGGCTGGGCAGAGGAAGCTTCATGCTGCGGTCCATGATGAGCCTGGAACCGGCAACGGTTACGGATCGCCGCTATCCGCTTCTCTTTCAAACGGGGGAAACCGCGTTTGGTGCGCCGATTGTCGATGCACAACACCCGCACGATCTATTTATGGAGATCGGCATTCAATATGCTCATCCACTGAGTGAAAATACTATGTGGAACGTGTACTATGCGCCTGTGGGCGAGCCGGCGCTGGGACCGGTGGCGTATCCTCATCGAGCAAGCGCCATGGAGCTTCCACAGGCGACTCTTGGTCACCATTGGGAAGATTCGACGCATATTGCTAATAATGTCGTCACCACCGGCGTGAGCTACAAGAAGGTGCGGCTGGAAGCTTCGGGCTTTTACGGCCGGGAGCCGAATGAAAACCGCTGGAATTTCGACTTCGGGCCGATGAATTCGTGGTCCACGCGCTTTAGCGTATCTCCCAGCAAGAATTGGGCTGGGCAAGTTTCTGTAGGACGACTACATAACCCGGAGGAGTTGCATTCGGGCGATGTAGTTCGAACTACAGCCTCTATCCAATACATTCGGCCCACCAGCCAAAGGAACTCCTGGGCCACTAGCCTTATCTGGGGTCAAAACTATAAGACCGACGAGCAGCATGCAACCAATACAGTGACTGCGGAAACAGTGATCCCGTTTTTACGAAATAATTTCATCACGGGCCGATATGAATGGAGCCAACGCGATGAATTGTTCGCCAATAATCCACGATTAGCCGCGCAGATTACGCGCGAGACCGGCGAACCGGTATTTCAGGTAAACGCTTTTACTGTTGGCTATACGCGCGATGTCAATCTATTTCGCAATGTACAGACGGGCATCGGCGCGAATGTATCAACCTATACCATTGATGCCGCTTTACAACCCTACTATGGTGCTCACCCCTGGGGCGTCAATATGTTTGTGCGTTTTCGGCTGAAAGCACCGGCTTAAGCCAGGAAAGATCGATATGGAAAAAGATGTCGTTTGCGGAATGCAAGTGGACCCGCAAAAAGCAGCGGGTCACGCCACCTATCAGGGAAAGGAGTACTACTTCTGCTGCACACGCTGCCAGCAACAATTTGAGCAGAATCCAGAACGCTATTTGCGTCCTCCATTAACAGATCATAAGTTTGTCACGATCAGCGGCTCATCAAACACCTCCTTACAGCCCTCGCATAAAAGCAAAACTGTTTTGCACCATGATCCTGTTTGCGGCATGGACATTGAGGAACAGGACGCCGCTGGCGCTACAGAGCACAACGGAAAGCTGTACCACTTTTGCAGCCCATCTTGTCTCGACAAGTTCAAAGCAAATCCCGGGCAGTACCTCCAGCCCGCTTCCCGTCTGACTGCGCTTCCAGCGAACGCTCACGACGTTGAATATACGTGTCCCATGCACCCGGAGGTGCGGCAAATGGGTCCTGGCAGTTGCCCGAAGTGCGGCATGGCGCTGGAGCCGGTCGAGGCAACGGGCGAAAGCGATGATACGGAACTGCGCGATATGCAACGGCGATTCTTGGTCTGCGCTGCCCTGACTATACCGTTTCTGTTCGCTATGGTTCTTGAGTTGTTTGGCAAGGCGGGTATGCATTCATTCCTCGGCGGTTGGGTTCAGTTCGCGCTGGCTACGCCGGTGGTGGTTTGGGGCGGTTTTCCTTTTTTTCAGCGCGGATGGCAGTCGATTGTCACGCGTCATTTCAACATGTTTACGTTGATTGCGCTGGGAACAGGCGCAGCGTATCTGTTCAGCGTTGCCGCGCTGGTATTTCCTTCGGTCGTTCCGCAGTCATTCCGGAGCGGGGGTGGTGAGCTTCCTCTTTACTTTGAGCCTGCGGCAGTAATTACGACTCTTGTGTTGCTGGGCCAAGTTCTGGAGCTGCGCGCTCGCAGCCGGACAGGAAGCGCTTTGAAATCGCTGCTGAAACTGGCGCCGAATACAGCGCGGCGGATTGAGAACGGTGGCGAGCGGGACGTTCCCATTGATCAGGTAGGAGTTGGCGATACATTGCGGGTCCGTCCGGGCGAGAAGATTCCGGTAGATGGAGTCGTGCTGGAAGGCAGAAGCGCGGTTGATGAATCCATGGTGACGGGCGAGTCAATGCCGGTTGAGAAGCTGCAGGGCTCCCGCGTGATAGCGGGTACGGTGAATACAACCGGAAGTTTTGCTATGCGCGCCGAGCGAGTAGGGAGCGATACGCTGCTGAGTCAGATTGTCCGGCTGGTCAGTGAGGCGCAGCGCACCCGAGCGCCCATTCAGCGTTTAGCGGATCGTGTTGCCGGGTGGTTCGTTCCGGCTGTGATGGCGGCGGCGGTTCTCACGTTTGCGCTTTGGATAATTTTTGGCCCGGAGCCGCGTCTGGCTCATGCGTTTGTTAGCGCGGTCGCGGTGCTGATTATTGCGTGTCCGTGCGCGATTGGTCTTGCCACGCCGATGTCGATTACAGTCGGCACGGGGCGCGGGGCTAGCGCGGGCGTGCTGGTCCGC
>JBJMGL010000178.1:0-3185 GCA_045807985.1 Bryobacteraceae bacterium | reverse complement strand
GCTGGGGGATCATCGCGTTTCTTCGAACGATAGCCGCGCTTGGGGGTTTGTTCCCCGGAATTATATTTATGGTAAAGCCGTTTTCGTCTTCTGGCCGCCGGAGAAGATGGGCACGGTTCACTAAGCCAATGACCCGCTTTTTAGCGCCGGTTCACGAGCCAAAGAAGCAAGCTGCCTAGAATACTCAGCAGAATACACGAGACCACCGGAAAGTAAAAGGTTGTTCCTTTCCCTTGCCATTTAATGTCGCCGGGCAGTCGGCCTAAGGGCAGACCCAGCCTGTTAATCAAAAGAAGCAGACCGCCCAAACAAATTAGCACCAAGCCCGAGAAGATCAGGAAACGGCCTACATTCATCTCTTCTTTATTTTAGTTCTCCGCTCTGCGTTACACTGTCCGCTGAACGACGACTCGCCATGAGTGATTCCAAAACTTACGCGCCTCCTTCTGAATTCAGCTCCCGCGCCCATGTCAAGAGCCTGGAAGAATATCGTGCCCTTTATGAGCGGGCCAAAACCAGCCCAGAAGCGTTCTGGGGTGATCTGGCCGCTACAGAGCTCACTTGGTTTAGCCCTTTTCTAAAGACTTTGGAGTGGGACCCCCCATCCGCCAAGTGGTTTCCGGGCGGAAAGATTAATGCCTGCTATAACTGCGTTGACCGTCATCTAAGGACTTCGCGCAGAACGAAGCCGGCCATTATTTGGGAAGGGGAACCGGGCGACTCGCGCGTGCTCACCTATGAGGACTTGTACAAGCTGGTGAATCGTTTTGCCACGATCCTGATGCGGCTGAAGAGCAAAACCGGAGAGCGGGCGGTCATCTACATGCCCATGGTTCCGGAACTGGCCATTGCGGTTCTTACCTGCGCGCGAATGGGCATTACGCACAGCGTCGTTTTTGGAGGCTTTTCATCAGAAGCCTTGAAAACGCGCATTCAGGATTTAGGAGCATCGCTGGTCATCACTGCGGATGGCGGATGGCGGCGCGGGAAGGAAGTACGGCTCAAGGACGCTGTCGATAAGGCTCTGGAAGAATGTCCGACCGTTAAGACTGTTGTTGTTTACAAGCGCACCGGCTCTGCCGTGAATATGATGGAGGGACGGGACTATTGGTGGCATGAGCACGAAGAGGAACTCGACGACAAGCCTACTTTAAAGGCTATAGCCGAGAGCGGCGAGGCGCAGCATCTTGACCCGGAGCATCCGCTATTTGTGCTTTATACATCCGGTACTACGGGCAAGCCCAAAGGCATTGTGCACACGACAGCAGGGTACCTTTTGCAAACCGCCGTCACGATGAAGTGGGTTTTCGATTTGCAGGAGGACGATGTGTTCTGGTGTACAGCCGATATCGGCTGGGTGACCGGACATAGTTACGTGGTGTACGGGCCACTTACTGCCGGCGCAACGGTTGTTATGTACGAGGGAGCGCCGGATTATCCGGCTTATGACCGCCTCTGGCAGATTGTTGAAAAGTATCGCGTTACTATCTTCTATACTTCGCCGACCGCGATTCGCGCACTGGTCCGTCAAGGCGACAAGTGGCCCGATGCGCATGACCTGTCGAGCCTTCGGCTGCTGGGATCCGTAGGAGAGCCGATTAATCCGGCAGCCTGGGACTGGTATTATCGTGTGATTGGAAAAGAGCGCTGCCCGATTGTAGATACCTGGTGGCAAACGGAAACCGGCGCGGCTATGATTTCCGCCATGCCGGGAGCCACTCCGTTAAAACCTGGCTCGGCGACTTTACCGCTTCCTGGAACGGTGGTCGATATTGTTGACACAAACGGCAACATCCTCGGCAACAACAAAGAAGGCTTTCTGGTGATTCGCGAACCTTGGCCCAGCATGGCGCGGAATATCTGGGGCGATCATCGGCGCTTTCACGAGCAGTATTGGACGCGTGTTCCGAATTCTTACTTTACTGGGGACGCGGCGCGGCGAGATGACGATGGGTATTACTGGATTTTGGGCCGCATCGATGATGTGATGAACGTCAGCGGCCATCGCCTGAGCACCATGGAAATTGAGTCGGCGTTGGTTCATCATCCCGCCGTGGCAGAGGCAGCCGTTGTCGCTAAGCCACATGAGATTACGGGGCAGGCTGTATGCGCGTTTGTCACTCTGAAACAGGGCGATTGGAACGTTCAAGCGCTCGGTGAAGAGCTACGGCAGTGGGTGGGCCGCGAGATTGGACCCTTCGCGCGGCCTGAAGAAGTTCGATTTACGGATGCCCTTCCGAAGACTCGTAGCGGAAAGATTATGCGTCGGCTTCTACGTGAGCTGGTTACTTCACACAGCGTTACCGGCGATGTGACCACGCTGGAAGACATGGGCGTGATTCAGAGTCTTGCTTCACAGCACCAGAGCGACGAGGATTAGTGAGCAGACTTGATCTTGCACATGGCGATGTTCGGCAGATCCACAATCATCAGATATTCCTGCTGGAACTAATTTCCGGTAAGCGCACTTTTGCTGGCATCAATCACCAATTAGCTTAACGTGAGTTCGACATAAAAAGCTGGCAAGTCATTGAAATCAAAAGATCACTGGAGAAGCTGCTCTCACTCTAGCCCGCTGCTCGCGCACAAGTGGCGGAAAACAAGCGATTTTTCCTGAGAAATCCCTCGCCCAAAAGGTGATCTGGTTGACTCCAAAGGAGTTTTACGTCGAACTCACGTTAAGTAATGCCGTTGCTGCTCGCGCTGCCTTTGCTCATAGAATTCCGTCCCACGATCCACGTAATTCTGTCCGAATTTGAGCAGGAGGTAGAAAAGGACGGCCAAAGTACGGGCCCTGGTGGTGATGCTCTGGGGGGACCCAGGCGGGCGCGCAGGCGCCGGAACTTCGCCCCCAGATAGCTCTGGCTGGCCCGCAGGAGATTAGAAGCGGCTATGCGGAAGGCGGTCGCGGCTCGGTTGACGACCTGGCGCGTTCGCTTCTTCAGAATTCTCCCGCCGCTCAACTCGTTCGAGGGACAGAGCCCGAGCCAGGAAGTGAAATGCTGCTCGCTCGGCCACCGACTCATATCCAGCCCCACTTCGCTGATGACCGTTTGCCCCGTCATGGCATCGATGCCGTCGATGCGCGTCACATCCACGCCGCTCATCCGTTGGAGTTCGCTTCTCAAATCAAACGGCGGATTCTGGTGGTCTTTTCGCCGCTTCCGCTTCTTGGGCGGCGGTTG
>JBJMGL010000177.1:0-27030 GCA_045807985.1 Bryobacteraceae bacterium | reverse complement strand
ACATCCCACTCCAGTTCACGATATTCATTCCACTCAGTAACAAGCACCAGCGCGTCACAGCCTTCCGCCACTTCGGAAGCGTTGTCACAAACTTGTACGCCCATATGTCCGTGTTCCCGTTGAAAACGGCCCATGGCAATGGGATCATGAGCCTTCACGCGTACGCCACGATCGATCAGCTTCTGAGCAATCTCAATCGCGGGCGCTTCCCGAAGATCATCCGTATTAGGCTTAAAAGCCAAACCGAGGAGGCCGATGGTCCGCCCCTTCAAGATTTTCAACTCTTGCAGCAGTTTCTCGACGACTCGATCCCGCTGTCGGCAGTTCACCTTGCGGGCAGATTCAACAATGGGCATATGTAGTCCGTACTCACCGGCTGTGGCAATCAGCGCTGCCGTATCCTTGCCAAAGCAGGAACCACCCCAACCAATTCCAGCACTTAAGAACCTAGGCCCAATGCGAGAGTCAAGTCCAATTCCGCGAGCCACTTCTGAAATATTCGCTCCGACACGCTCGGCGAGCAATCCGATTTCATTGATAAAGCTAATCTTTAATGCGAGGAAGGCATTTGCAGCATATTTAATCAGCTCAGCCGAAGCCAAATCAGTTGATAAAAGCGGCACTGCGCCGACCGACTCTGGTCGAGGCAAGTAAGTAGGTGCCGAGAAAGTTTGGTCCAAAATCGGCCGGTACAGCGAGTACAGCATTTCCAGCGCTCGCGGCTCATCTGCTCCAATCACAATGCGGTCTGGATATAAAGTATCGTGCAACGCTGTGCCTTCCCGCAGGAACTCAGGATTAGAGGCAACAGCAAATTCCGCTTTTGCGCTACGTTGACGCTGCTCATATGCATCTCTCAGCAGCGAACCAACCCAGTTACCGCTGCCAATCGGTACGGTTGATTTATTAACAACAACCGTGAACTCGCTATCCACGCACTGCCCGATGGATCGAGCTGCTTGTGAAAGATACTCGAGATTAGGCGCGCCTGATGGTGTGGGCGGAGTGCCAACAGCGATGAAAACGACTTCGGCTCCCGAGATCGCTTCAGCATAACTGCTGGTGAAATGGAGATTGTGCGACGCCTCCGTCAGCAACTCGCTAAGGCTCGGCTCATAAATCGGAATCTTGCCGGCCTTCAAAGCATCAATTTTTGACTGATCAGTATCCAAACAGAAAACTGAATGTCCAGTGAATGCCAGGCAAATGCCGGTTGTTAGGCCGACATATCCTGTTCCAATTATCGCCACTCGCATAAAGCTAAACCCCCTTTGAATTAAGGTACCGAGGCACGCAAAGCCGTATCATAACTTGGACCTGCATAAGTCGCTTTGATCTTCAGAAAACTGCTAAGGCTAGCCAGTTCTAGGTGCTATAGCATGAGTTGTATCTACGACCTCGAATCCTGCTTGTCCGTAATCTATCCTACATATTGCATTGGACGCACAGAACGATCATGGGAAAATTGAGCGTGATCGAAATTATTTGCAGCAAAGCCTCTGCTGCGAAAGCCCGTATCGCCATCTTTGATTTTGATGGAACCCTATCGCTCATTCGCTCCGGCTGGATGGATGTAATGTTGCCTCTCTGTGTTGAACAACTGGTTGCAACCAGCTCGGGTGAGCCGGTTGCGCAACTACGCGGGGTAGCCGAGGAATTTATCTGGCAGCTCACGGGCAAAGAAACCAT
This sequence comes from Bryobacteraceae bacterium, assembly GCA_045807985.1. GTDB lineage: Bacteria > Acidobacteriota > Terriglobia > Bryobacterales > Bryobacteraceae > Bog-105. The sequence continues at coordinate 25,341 of JBJMGL010000177.1, read as the reverse complement.
TTACCAGATGATGGCGCTTGCTGATGCTGTTCGTGAGCGAGGCGGCACACCGCTTGAGCCAATTACGTACAAAAGGATGTATTTGGAGCGCCTTATGCAAAAAATTTCTGGTCGTTTAGAAAGTCTCCGCGAGAAGCAAGTTGAAACGGAACGGTATATGGTTCCTGGCTCTCGCCAGCTATTAGAATCTCTGGTGGCGCGAGGACTATGTCTCTATCTTGCCAGCGGTACGGACGACCTAAATGTGAAGGAGGAAGCTAACTTGCTTCACCTATCGCAATATTTTGAAGGGCGGATCTATGGGGCGCAAGACGACCTCCGGAGCTTCTCCAAAGCATTGTTAGTTCAGCAGATTTTGTCAAAAGCGGATACTTACGCGGAAGAACTCGTCGTATTCGGTGACGGTTATGTCGAAGTAGAAGAGGTCAAGAAGATGGGCGGAACGGCTATAGGCGTTGCAACGGCTGAACCAGACTGCCTCCATACTGATGAATGGAAACGTGAGCGGCTTATCAAAGCTGGTGCTGATTTTATAATTCCTAATTATCTTGAATTAGATAACCTTTTAGGCACTGCCTTTGGCACATAGGATTTTGAACATCTTTATCTGATTATGATGGTGATACTAGCATTAACCCTTGTAGTGGCAATCAATTTAAAGACACTTCCAGTATTTAGTCAGCATCTTTTCCTTGAGGTATAGAACATTGTCATCTCCAGCGATCAATATGACCGCACCCGCTCTTCCCCGTTTGCTAATGGCAGACGATCATCACGTCATCCTCGACGCATTAGGCGTCATGATGAAAAATGACTTTGACGTTCTAGCAGTTGACAGCTCTCAAGCAGCGATGAACGCTGTCGATGAGTTTCGCCCTGATGTCGCCATGTTGGATGTAAACCTTCCCGGAGGTGACGGTTTCACAACGGCGCGTAAGATTTTGGAACGCCGACCCGGATTACCCATTGTTTTCCTTTCGATGTATGCAGACCCGAACTACGTTAGTCAAGCTGCCCAGATAGGCGCGAAGGCTTACATCTCCAAGAGCGCTCCTGCTCAGGAGCTTATCTCGACTCTGCACTCCGTATTGCAGGGCAGTACTCTGCTTCCTGATATAACGGAGGCCGAGCTGGATGGTTCTTCCTCGCAGTTCGGCAAATCTGATCTAACGGCTCGGCAGCGGGAAGTTTTACGGTTAATTGCTCTTGGTTCCAGCGCCAAAGATATTGCCAATCAGCTGAACATTTCCGTTCGAACTGCGGAATTTCATCGAGCGGCGATCATGCAGAGACTTGGGCTTCACTCGACCGCGCAGATGACCCGTTACGCGATTGCAAATAATTTGGGTTAGCCTATTCCATTGGAAGAAGCTGTTATTTACATGAAAAATCGGCTTGGTAGCGCTTTTCTAATGAGCTTGCTGGCTCTTTCGCCTGTTGCCGTACAGGCCCAGGATTCGAGTCAGCACATGGATAATGGCGCGAGCAAAATGATGAAATCCGCTGACGCCCACTTTGCTATGAAGGCGGCACAAGGTGGTATGGCTGAAGTCAAAATGGGTCAACTAGCTGCTGACAAGGCTGGCAGTCCTGATGTAAAAGCCTTTGGCCAGCAGATGGTGGATGATCATACGAAGGCAAATGATCAGCTAAAGTCGATTGCCAAGGATGAAGGTATGACCTTACCGGGTGATGTCAACCAGAAACAGCAAGCTATGCATGACCGGCTTTCCAAACTTTCTGGCGCTGATTTTGATAAACAGTATGTCAAGAGCATGGTGATGGACCATCAAGAAGATGTTAAAGACTTCCAAAAGGAGGCTAATAGCGGAAAGGACGAAAAGATAAAATCTTTCGCTTCACAAACGCTTCCAACGCTGCAGCAGCACTTGGACAAAATCAAGAGCATTCAGTCAAAGATGGGCAGCGGCTCATCCATGTAATAGTCCATACGACAAAGTCGACAAGCGGGTCCATGCATGATGGAAGCATGAAGACACTGGCCATTGACATAGGCGGCACGAAATTCTCGCTTGCAGCTTTTGATGGCAGTCAGTTACTTCTTCGTGAATCCCGTTCCACATATCGCAACGGCGGTCCGGACTGGATGTTTTCTCAAATACGAGAAATTTTTTCCTCTTGGCGGGAGAAAGAAGGATTCCAGCCGGATGCCTGTGGAATCGGATTTGGCGGTCCCGTTGATTTTCCCTCACAAACCGTTACGCTCTCAACGCATGTAGAAGGATGGGCACATTATCCGCTGGTGCCAAGCATTGCTGAAATGACGGGAGCGCCAACAGTCATGGATAATGACGCAAACGTGGGTGCCCTGGGGGAAGCGGTGTATGGCGCGGGAAGGCGGCTTCCCTACGTTTTTTACCTGACTTTATCAACGGGTATTGGAGGCGGTATTGTCCTGAATGGGTCTGTCTACCGTGGTGCCGACTCATTTGCCGGTGAAATTGGGCACATGAACATCGTGCCGGATGGTCCAGAGTGCTTATGCGGATCGCACGGTTGCTTGGAGCGCATGTGCTGTGGTCTTTGGCTGGAGCGTGACTATGGCCAGCCCGCCAAGGAGTTACTGCGCGATCCAGGGTTCGTCAGGGGATATGTCGTCTATTTAGCGCGCGGTTTGAAGGCCGCTCTTATGCTCCTGAATCCCTCTTGCATCGTGATCGGCGGAGGTATCAGCAAAGCCGGAGACAAGCTGTTCGGACCCTTGCAACATGAGTTAGATCGGCAAATGACAGCTTGGTCTCGCGCCAGAAGAAACGTCCTTCCAGCTCAGTTGGGTGACGACAGCGTACTATACGGCGCGCTTGGTTTGGCGCAAACTGCCGCTCTAAAGGTCAATAAAATTTAATCGGAACACACTGCTTTTTCCGAAAATCAGAATGGATGCAGCCACGTCCTACTAGTAGACCTTCTGAGGAGTTCCACAATGAAATTGATTGACCGTACAATGATCGCTGCTTTCCTAGGTATTGGGTTGACTCTGGGCGGTGCCGTCTCCGTAAGCGCGGCTGGAAACGGGGGTTATCAGTATTATCGTGATCCCGCAGTGCCTTCCGGTTTGCGAAGACTTATCAATCGTACACAGAATGATCTGCACGCGGCTGCGGATCTGGGGCAGACGAAAGAGGATCAGCGTAAGCGGTATAGCGATGCCCAGGGTCATTTATCAACTTTTGATCGCAAGCTGACGAAGGGAAAGTTCGACAAGGGTGAGCTGAATAAATCCATCGACAAGATTAAGCAAATTCTTGATAAGAACGTTCTGCAGGCAAGCACGCGTGATGCCTTGATGCGCGATATAGCTGACCTCCGAATTGCGCGCGACCGCCGCGAATAGGCAGGTATCCGCTCCCGGCGCAAGGGGCGTTAAACTTTTGCCTCGTGCGCCGTGCCTGCTAATCCCAGCTCGGAAGCGCGAGCCTTCATTGCCTCGATACAGAAAGCGATATGCTCATCAAGCGGCGCACCGAATTCCTGTGCTCCATTCAAGATATCCTCGCGGCTGACGGTTCGCGCGAAAGCCTTGTCCTTCAGCTTGCGTTTCACAGACCCAACATCCACTTCGAAAATGCTGCGCCCCGGCTTTACATAAGAACAGGCCGTCAGAAACCCTGAAAGCTCATCGCAAGCAAAAAGCGCGCGCTCCAGAAGTGAAACGCGAGGCACCCCGCTGTAATTAGCATGTGAGAGAATGGCGCGTCGAATCTCTTCATCAACGCCGCGCTCCCGCAGGATCGGCTCGCCTTTCATCGGGTGATCCGGCGCTGCCGGATGGATTTCCCAGTCAAAATCATGAAGAAGCGCTGTGACGGCCCAGCGCTCCCTGTTCTCATTAAACTTATCTGCATATGCCACCATGCAAGCTTCTACCGCCAGCATGTGCCGTCTCAAACCTTCGCTTTGGACAAACTCGCGGACAAGATCCCAAGCTTCGTTCCTGGTCATGGGGGCTAGCGTCCTAGGATTCCTCAACCTTGACTGACTTCAGCGTGTCTCCCTGTTTCACCGCGTCCACAACATCCTGCCCCGAGCGCACTTGCCCGAAAACCGTATGCTTCCCATTCAGCCAATCTGTTGCTACATGCGTAATGAAGAATTGGCTGCCATTTGTGTTTGGCCCCGCATTCGCCATCGAAAGCGAACCCGCTTTGTGCTTATTCGGATTGTTTTTTGTCTCATCCTCAAAGCGGTAGCCGGGCCCTCCGCGTCCCGAACCCTCCGGATCGCCTCCCTGAATCATAAAATCCGCAATCACGCGATGGAACGTCGTGCCGTCATAAAAACCATCTCGCGCCAGAAACACGAAATTGTTGACCGTCTTCGGAGCATCCTTGGCGAAAAGATCAACAACAATGGTGCCGCGGGATGTCTCCAGAGTGGCCGAATATTTCTTCGACGGATCGATACTCATGGGCGGTGGAACTGAATATTGTTTAGGCATCATCCCCAGTGTAGGCCAACGGGCCGTAACGCCAAAAATGCGACAATAGCGCAGTGTTTTTCGATTTTTCCACCCTGTCCGAACCAGTGAAAACCATTCTGCAAAAATATGCGAATGCCGTTTTGCCCTTAACCCGCTCTCCCCAAGACCAAAACGGGGAGGACGCGCGGAAACTGCGCATGGTTTCAGCCTCCGAACTCTTTCCTGGAGCACGTCAGCCGGATGCAGCCCTCAGCGGGTTGTTTCTGCTGCTGAACTGTTGGGAAGCAAGTCATCGCATCTCTCAAGATATCCATTCGAAGGAAGGAAGTTACTGGCACGGTATCGCGCACCGTATTGAACCAGATTCGTCCAATGCCGGCTACTGGTTCCGCCAGGTAGGAAAACATCCTATTTTCCCCGAGCTTTGTACGCAAGCCCAAAGGATATTAGGCGGGCAAACAGAGAGTTCTCATAAGGTATACTGGCGGCTGAAGTCATCTTGGGACCCGTTCGTATTTATTGAATGGTGCGACGAAGCTCGAGCAAAACCAGGCACTACGAGCGAGGAAGCGGCATTAGCGATACAAAAGGCGGAATGGCAGCTACTCTTCCAATGGTGTGCTTCCTCTGAACCTAAGTAGCTGGCTCATTCTTTGAATAGGAGCCATCAGCTACACTAAGGAGTTTAAGTTTACTTTCAGTTTTGCTTCCTCAGAGTTGCGCCTGCTCTGAAACCCGTGTAGCGCGCAAAACGTCAGGGACTCCATCTGTGGCATGGAAAGGATTTGCTTTTAGATGATTCGTCACAGGCTTCGACGCCTGCGCATGTCTGTGCTTATAAACTCTCTTCCGGCTATTTGCTTCCTTTTTTCACCTCTTGTGAGTTTGGCACTCGCGTCGGAAGCGTCTGCCTCCAAAGCTCCTGAGGTTATTTTTGCGATCAGTTCCGAGCAACAGCAACCCGCGCCTGCTTCGTCCCAAGCGCAGCAGTCCCCCAACACGCCTGCGCCGCAGAACCCGCCTCAGCAACAAAAGCCACCCGCGCAGAATCCGTTTGAAAATGTTCCGGTAGCGCCAGAGAAACCGAATCAGCCGCCAGGACAGCAGAACCCGAGCGGTATTCAGGAAGCCAAGCCTGCTGCCATCAATGAAAACACTGTCGAAGCCGTTGAATTTCGAGGTCAGCGGAAAGTGCCGCAAGACACCTTGCGCGCTTTGATCTTCACTAAGAAGGGTGACGTTTACGATGAGGAATCCCTCCATCGCGACTTCATGGCGCTTTGGAATACGGGCCGTTTCGATGATCTGCGTGTCGAACGTGATCGCGGTCCTGCTGGCGGAATCGTCCTGCGCTTCGTTGTCACCGAGCGCCGTACCGTTCACACCATCGACTATGCTGGCAACAAGTCAATCAGCAAATCTGAAATCCTGGATCGCTTTAAGGAACGTAAAGTTGCTCTTACGCCCGAATCGCAATATGATCCCGGCAAAGTACAACGGGCCAGGAATGTCCTCCAGGAGTACGAAGCGGAGCGTGGACATCAATACGCCAGTGTCACTCCTCAAATTCGTCAAGTTCCGCCCGGTGGCGTCGATATCACTTTCCAGATTGATGAAGGACCGAAGGTCAAAGTAGGTCATATCGAGATCGAGGGTAACAGCGCCTTTCCGGATAAAGCCGTGATCCGCGCCATGAAGAACTTGAAGCCGATCGGTATTCCGCACTCTCTTATCTTTGAAAATCTCTTTGCCCGCACCTATGATTCAACGAAGCTCGATGAGGATTCGGATCGTGTCCGGCAGTTTTACCAAGTACACGGCTACTTTACAGCTCGCATCATTAATCACTCGGAAAAGGTCTACGAAGTTTCCGGCCATGGAATCAAAATCCCTCTGATTAACCCGAAAAAGCCGGGCAAGCGGGTCGATATCACCATGGTGGTCCGTGAAGGCGAGCAATACCATCTCCGCAACTTTAACTTTGTCGGTATGAAGTTGTTCCGTACGCCTGACCTGATTGGCCGTCAAGTATTCGGAATGGCTCCGGGAGACATATTCTCCACCGAGAAACTGCAGAAAGGCATTGAGAATCTACGGAAACTTTACGGTAACTTCGGTTATATCGATATGGTGCCTTCGCCTGATCCTCAGACTGTTGCTAATAATCAGATCGATCTGACCATTGATGTCGATGAGGGAAAACAGTTCTTTGTTCGCCGCATTGATTTTCAGGGCAATACAACCACGCGCGACAAAGTGATCCGCCGCGAGATGCTGATCGATGAAGGCGATCTGTATAGCCAGCAGCTTTTTGACACCAGCGTTCTGCGCTTGAACCAGCTCGGATACTTCGACCCGTTAAAGCCCGAAGATGCTGCCGACGTTAAGCGCGACACCCGGACCAACACCGTTGACCTGCTCTTGAAAGTGAAGGAGCGCGGCAAAAACTCCATTCAGTTAAATGGCGGCGTATCCGGCATCTCGGGAAGCTTTCTCGGCTTCTCTTATTCCACGAACAATTTTCTGGGCCTTGGCGAAACACTCAGCCTGGGTGCGCAGATCGGTACCCTTCTGACGAATATCACGTTCGGATTCACGGAACCTTACCTCTTTGATAAGCCGATTCAAGCTGGCTTTACGCTGTTCTACCAGCGTTACCGTTTTGATCAGGCAACACAGTATTCGATTTTTGCCGGCGCAAACTATACAAATTACTTGAACGCTACTATCGGTGCTCAGAATTTGCTGAACTACACTACGAACGGCAAAGGCTTCACATCATTCCTGAGTTACGCACTGAAGCGCAGCTTCGCACGTGTGGGATTGACCTACGGCTACAGCGTCCAGAGCGTAGTGCCAATCAGCGAGGCCGCCAAGAATCAGTTTCTTTACTACAATTTTCAGGGTCTTTCCGGACCCAACTCACTGGAAGGCATCACTCAAAGCACTATCACGCCCACATACGCCTATAATACAGTGAATCATCCTATCATTCCCACTCGTGGCCTGCGCATAAACTTAAGCGCAGGTTTTTCGGGCAGCATACTAGGCGGTAACGTCAATACGATAACCCCCGCCTTGGACATCGCCTACTTCCGCCGGGGAATTTTTCGTAACCACGTGATGGGTTTTCACCTGAATGGCCGCTTCATTGGCGGCTATGGCGGAAAGGTGGCGCCCCCTTACAGCCGCTTTTACATGGGCGGCGAAGATGACGTTCGCGGATTTAATATCTATAGCATTAGCCCATTTGTCTATTTGCCAACAGACGCTTCGGTACCTGTATTGAACAATGACGGCACAACGCGTGTTCAAAGAGTGGTAAATGCAGATGGATCAATTGGCACTAGGGCAGTGACTCAAACCATTCCCACGTACCAGTTCACTTATGCTGGCGGTGACACCGCTGTCGTCTTCAATTATGAGTATCGAATTCCAATTGTAGGTCCGGTTACCCTCGCTCCGTTCTTAGATGCCGGTGTAAATCGCATATCGTTGCCGAACCAGCTCACTTTGAACCCTGACCGCGTGGGTTTTCTAAATGGACTTTTCCCGCAGGCTGATTTCGGCAACAAAGCTTACATTGTACCCGGAAGTCAAATACCGCGAGTTTCCGCCGGACTTGAACTTCAGGTGCTGATGCCCGTTGTTAATGCTCCATTTAGGCTATATTGGGCTTATAATTTAAGTACATTCAGTGGAAGCATACTGCCCCCGATCGTAACGGGCCCATCGTACTTTCCGAATGATGCGACTTATAATAGCGCATTGAGAGCACTGGGCGTATCGCAAGGAAATTACAGCGAAAAGCGGTCTTTGTTCCGCTTCTCCATCGGGCGAACATTTTAACGCGGCTGGCAGTAGAGTAACTCACTTGTTGTCGCAAAGGTTTAGGAATTACGGAAGGAATTAGGAAGTAGATGTTATTAAGAAGTACTTTAATCTCGGCTGTGGCCTTGGTGGGTCTGGCCTTTGGTGCCACGGCGCAGCAAACGCCGGGCAAAGTCGGTGTTATCAGCGTGCAAGGCGCAATTGTCGGGACGAAGGACGGTCAGAAAGCGTCACAGGAACTCGACACCAAATTTGCTCCCAAGAAGAAGGAATTTGACACCCGCCAGAGTGAGCTTGCCTCCCTGCAGGACCAGTTCAACAAGGGCGGCAGTGTGATGAACGAGGATAAGCGGAACCAGCTTACCCGTGACATCGACGAGAAGAAAAAGCGGCTGGAACGCGACATGCAGGATGCGGAAGAGGAATTGCGGGGTGAGCAGCAAAGAGTTTTGCAGGGCTTGGGCCAGCGCATGATGACAGTAATCGAGAAGTACGCCAAGGACAACGGCTATACCATGATCCTCGATGTGAGCAGCCCGAATACTCCTGTTCTATACGCTTCTAGCGGCATTGACATCACGCAGGACATCGTTTCGCTTTACGACAAAACCACGGTAAACGGCGGACCTGCTACAACAACAGCCGTGCCGGGAACGACGCCTCGGCCCACTACACCAGGAACACCTCGGACAACCTCCCCTGCTACGCCTGCCGCTAAACCTGCCGGCCCTGGCACTGACAGGTAAAATCTCTTTTAAGTCTCCGCTTGGCTGTTTCTCTCATCAAAGGCAACAGCCAGGCTTTATTGGTTTGCCCTCTGCCGGCCTCATCCTGATTTAATGGCCGAACGTCTGTTTGACTGCTGCTTTCATGCGCTGCGCCAAATTACGCGATGGATGAGTTTGTGCGGTGTTTCTGTTCTTATTTGCATCTCCATCAGCCTGGATTTCTGGTATCCGGCGTATCAGGCGCTGGTTCCATTACTGGCCTTGGAGGCTCAATTAGTACTCCATTTAGCTATTGGGAACCGCTTGCCCGATCGAGTATCCACAATCTCGCGCAGTTGCAGCCTGCCCAGAAATGGCACACCTCCCATGGGCGTGTAGTAACAACAATCATCGAAGAAGTAATGTGCAACTTGGCTATAGCGAGTCCGCGCCAAATCCCTTTGCGCAGCTCCGCCGTGCAGCAGATTGGCGGACCAGATTAGTGCTTGTCCTTTCTTGGCGTGAAACTCAAGCGGCTTCAGCCCTAAAGCATCAACAATCGCTTACCACGCATTCATGTAAAGCGGATAATCGCTGTACGGATCAGGGCCATCTTGAGGCGGATTAACTGCCAGGTGCTCATTCGTGAAAACCGGAAGTTTGTGCGCCCCCGGATAGTACAACAGAGGCCCATCATCGGAATCAATGTCTTCCAACGCTACCCACACGCCGGCCATGAAGCGCTCCGGACAGGAACTGAAATGCACCGAATCGGAATGGAAGTGCTGCTGTGTGCCTACCGGTAAATTCAGTGTTTGAAACGGGAATGCGCGTCTGCCATATAAATCGGACAACAACTTCAAAACTGTTGCATTACAGGCAATTTGCTTGATCTTCGAGAGCGTCTTCCAACCATCCTGGATGCGCAGATTGTCTTTGCGCCCAGCGTGCCACCCGTCCCAATCATATTGATTGTTCAGCGTCTTAGTTATGGTCTCGGCCATCCGGCCAAACTCAGGTTCCGGAAAGTCGATAACGGCAAATCTGCCTTCCCGCAATCGCCGGGCAATCTCCTGTGTTTCCGGTGAAATATTCTTTGATCGGAAAATCGGAAAAGAGGTTCAAACAGCGGCGACTCCACGTCTCGCACGCCAGGAAGGGCATTGGACACCACGCTCATGAATTTAGTACTTTACCGCACGCGACAGGTGTCTACGCACGTTAGCATAAATACGTGTTGTCCTGTAAACATGCTTTCCTTTTGCTGGCCCTTGTTCCCTGCGCTCGCGCCGAAGTTCATAACCTCACTTTGCAGCAGGCTCTGGAAGTAGCAGCACGCCAAAATCCTGACGTGGTCCTGGCTCGTCTGGATCGTCAGCACGCCGAATACGGTATCCAAGTGGCTCAGGACCCGTTCCGGCCCAAGGTTTACGCTGGCAGCGGACTGGCCTATACATACGGCTATCCCAATAGCATCGAAGGCAATGCGCCCAGCCTTTTCCAGATCCGGACAGACATGGCGCTCTTCAATCGTTCCAAAAGCTACAACTTAGCTTCTGCCCGTGAGATTGCCCGTGGAGCTGAACTCGGAACCCAATCGAAGGCGGAAGAGGTGGCTTATCAAGCGGCTGACCTTTTTCTGAGAGCCAGCCAGCTTGAGCATCAAAGCCAAACGCTGAGCAATCAACTGCCAAGCTTGCAAAGGGTCGTGCAAACCATGGCCGCCTCGGTCTCGGAGGGTGCTGCGTTGCCGCTGGAACTGAAACGCGCGCGCGTGAATGCCGCCATGTCGGAACAGCGCCTCAATTCAAACAAGCTGGACAGCGACTACTACGAAATGATGCTCGCGGTGGCTCTGGGATACTCCGCTAATGATCGCGTCAAGCCGGTCGACTCCAATCTCTCCACCATTGCCGCTCCGCCTTCTGAAACCGAAGCGGCTGATACGGCGATGCGCAATAACAAGGAACTCCGGCAGATGCAATCAAACATACTGGCGAAAGCCATGGATGTCCGTTCATTCAAAGCCGTGCGACTGCCGCAGATCGACTTAGTGGCCCAGTACGCCTTCTTCGCGAAATATAACTACGAGCAGTACTTTCAAAAATTTCAGCACAATAACTTTCAACTTGGTGCATCGATCGCGATACCGATCCTGATCGGCTCAGCTTCTAATGGGCTGGCGCAAGAAGCCTATACCGATATGCAGAAGCTACGCGTCCAAATGGATCAGACTCGCAACCGCATCCTGGCCGAAACGCGGCGCAGCTATCAGATTTGGCAAAACGCGCAAAGTATGCGCGATCTGGCCCGTATGCAGCTCGATTTTGCCCGTGAAGAGCTGACTGTGCTGCTTGCGCAAAATGGAGAAGGACGCATTCCAATCAGCAGGGTGGAACAAGCGCGGCTGGAGGAAAGCAATAAAGGGATGGTGTTCTACGAAGCCGACATACAGGAACTGCGCGCTAAGCTCGCTATTTTGCGGCAAACTGGAAATCTGCTGGCGGCGATGCGCGCTGACCGGCAGGGGGCGGCGCAACCATGACCTTTCCCGCCAATTATCCGATGCCGGAAACGGCAACTGCCGCAGCAGGTATTTCCAGCACCGTTCCAGCCCTGGAAATCCATAATCTGCAAAAGACATATAACGGATTCCACGCGGTCGATGGCTTAAGCATTTCCGTTCCGCAGGGCGTTTTTTTCGGCTTCCTGGGTCCGAACGGAGCAGGGAAGACCACCACGATTAAAATGCTGATGGGTCTGGCCCAGCCGAACGCTGGCACCATTCGAGTACTAGGCTTACCCATGCCGGAACAGTCCTTAGAGATCCGTAAGCAAATTGGCCTCGTTCCGGATGATACCCTGCTCTTCGACTATCTGACCGGCGCGGAATACCTCCAATTTGTCGCCCGTCTCTACGCATTGCCGCGACTGCTGGCCCGGGAACGTTCGAACGAACTGCTCGAGCTTTTCCAACTCCACGAGAACCGCCGCAAGCTCATTGGCGAGTACTCCAAAGGCATGCGGAAGCGCGTCGCCATGGCCGCCGCTCTCATCCACCGGCCCCGCCTGTTCCTGATGGATGAGCCGTTAGAAGGCGTCGACGCCGTGGGTGCCCGCCTGATGAAAGACATTCTGCTCGAACAAGTCCGCCACGGCGCCACAGTCTTTCTGACATCTCACGTGCTCGAAGTAGTCGAGCGCCTGTGTGATCAGGTGGCTATTATTAATCGCGGCAAAATTGTTGTCCAAGGCACCATGTCGGAGTTGCGCAAGCAGGCCGTCGCCGGAGAAGCAGGCACGCTCGAAGAAATTTTCGTTAATCTCGTCGGTGCCGAACGTTACAGCGAAAAATTAGACTGGCTTTAAGCAAATCGCCTTTCAGCGATACAATCAGGGCCGTGCTGTGGTTGCGGGGTTTACTTTTTACTCTGTTAGTTCCAGGATTAGTTGCTGTCTATTTGCCGCACCAAATCATCGGCTCCCGTGTTCTCCAAGGGGGATGGCGGCAAGTCGGATGGCTACCCGTGATGGCCGGAACCGCCATCTACTTCCGTTGCCTATTTAGCTTCTTATCTGCAAAGGGAACGCCAGCCATCTTCTTTACTCGTCATCTGCAAATCATTATTGGCCGTGAGCCACCCGTGCTGGTTCGCAGCGATCTTTATAAGTTCTCGCGTAACCCAATGTACCTCGGTGTTCTAACTGTCATCTTTGGTCAGGCACTTCTTTATACTTCGGGTCTGCTTGCTGCATATGGAACTGCTATGTTCTTACTTTTCCACTTGGTCGTAGTCTTGATCGAAGAACCACACCTGAAAGCGCGTGACCCGAAGTTGTTTGAACAGTACCGCGATGAAGTACCCCGCTGGTTTGGACTATCAAAGAAAGAATTTTTACGATAAAAGTTTCATGGAGCGCATCCCTTTTCGCGCCACAACCGCTGCCTCGCCCTATGCTGAACTACGGCTTCCTGTCTCTCTTCTGCTCGACAACATTCGCAGCATGTATAACGTGGGGGCATTCTTCCGGACCGCTGACGGCGCCGGTGTCGAACGGCTCCTGCTAAGTGGAATCACCGCCCGTCCTCCCAAGAGCGCCATCACGAAAACAGCCCTCGGAGCAGAGAACCGCGTCCCTTGGCAGTCTGTCACCGATCCGAAATCTGAAATCGAAGCCTTGCGCTCAGTTGGCTACGAGATCGCAGCGATTGAAACCAGCGACCGGGCGCTTGACATTTTTGAATGGCAGCCGCGCTTCCCGGTTTGCGTGCTCTTTGGTCACGAAGTTGACGGCCTGAGCAAGGATTTACTCGAACTTTGCGACACGCACGTCCGCATTCCCATGCTTGGATTGAAGCACTCGTTGAACGTCGCCAGTGCGGGCGCAATCGTTATGTACGAACTCCTGCGCAAGTACAAAACCTTATTAGCCGCATAACTGATTGCTGCTGCCGTTACTCTGAGAGGAGTGCCCGGCGTTTCAAACTTAAGTGAGACCAACTCCAAAGCCCAGATCAGTTTGGAGGAGAAAACTGTTTTCACCATTCTTGGAGCCATCAGCTTTTGTCATCTCCTGAACGACATGGCACAGTCGCTCCTCCCTGCCATCTACCCCATCCTGAAAGACGCGTTCCATCTTGATTTCGGCCAAATCGGCCTGATCACGCTCATGTTCCAGGTCACCGCCTCACTGTTGCAGCCCGTAGTCGGCCTTTATACCGATAAGAAATCGCAGCCATACTCGTTGGCCATTGGAATGGGATTTACCCTAGTTGGCCTGCTCCTTCTTTCGGTAGCTCCCAATTTCGGAGCCCTCCTATTGGGAGCCGCCCTAGTCGGCATCGGGTCTTCTGTATTTCACCCGGAGTCGGCGCGAGTTGCGCGGATGGCCTCTGGCGGGCAGCACGGACTGGCCCAGTCCGTATTTCAAGTGGGCGGAAATGCCGGTTCATCGCTCGGGCCTTTGCTGGCTGCCTTCATCGTGCTTCCGCGCGGGCAACGCAGCATTGCCTGGTTTTCCCTGGCGGCTCTGCTCGGCATCGCCCTGTTGACTCTCATTGGCTCCTGGTACAAAAACAGAACAGCCCTGCAAAACCGGTCAAAGCGAACGCTTATCGAAACTAAATCGAATCTCCCTTCAAGAACAGTTTTCATCTCCATTGCGGTATTGGTCGCGCTGATCTTTTCGAAGTATTTCTATTTGGCCAGCCTGACGAGTTACTACACTTTTTATCTCATCACTAAGTTCCACGTTTCCGTGCAAAGCGCCCAGTTGCATCTCTTCTTATTCCTGGGAGCAGTCGCGGGGGGAACGCTCATCGGCGGTCCTATTGGGGATCGCATCGGCCGCAAGTATGTCATCTGGTGTTCCATCCTCGGCATCTTGCCTTTCACGTTGATACTGCCCTACGCCAACTTGTTTTGGACCTCTATCTTAAGCGTGGTCATTGGGCTAGTTCTAGCTTCCGCTTTCTCGGCTATCCTGGTTTACGCGCAGGAACTGGTCCCAGGACGAATCGGCCTCATCTCCGGCATCTTCTTCGGACTAGCTTTTGGAATGGGCGGAATCGGCGCGGCGCTGCTCGGCAAACTGGCCGATGCCACGGACATCAACTTCGTCTATCATGTATGCTCATTTCTGCCCATGATTGGCCTGTTAACAGTCTTCTTGCCTGACCTAAGAAAACATTGAATCGTACCGCACTGCCAACTAGACATAGTGCAAGCTGAAAGAAGCGGAATTCTATGCCGGATAAGCACAAAGTAGTCATTATTGGAGGCGGCTTTGGCGGTTTAAATGCCGCCCAAGCACTGAAGAAGGCTCCTGTTGAAGTAACCCTGATCGACAAACGGAACTTCCACCTGTTCCAACCGCTGCTATACCAGATTGCAACCGGCTCTCTCTCGCCCGGAGAAATCTGCGCCCCGCTCCGCTCTGTTCTTCGTAATCAGGAAAACTGCAGCGTTCTTCTCGGCGAAGTGGTAGAAGTTGACCCGACAGCAAAATTCGTTGCTTTAAAGGATGGCGCTCGCATCCCGTACGATTCGCTCATCATGGCCACCGGCTCACAGAGCAGCTATTTCGGCAACGACGCCTGGCGTGAGTGGGCACCGAGTTTAAAAAGTATCGAAGATGCCATTGCCATTCGCCATAAACTTCTGTTCGCTTTCGAAGCAGCGGAGCGCGTACACGAGCACCCAGAGGAGCGTCGCGAGTGGCTGACCTTTGTCATTGTAGGCGCTGGAGCCACGGGCGCTGAGTTAGCGGGGGCATTAGGAGAAATTGCAAACGAAACTCTGAAGCACGATTTCCATTTCATCCGCCCCGAAGAAGCGCAAATCTTTCTCGTGGACGGGGCTTCCCGTATCCTGCCCGCCTACTCCGAAAATCTCTCCCGCAAAGCCGAAAAATCACTGCTGAAACTAGGCGTCCGCTTCCGGCCCAATCTGCGCGTCACCGGAGTGGATGCTGACGGAATCACATTTACAACAGCGGGTGAAGGGGGGCAACCCAGACAGGGCCACATCCGAGCCAAAACCGTGATCTGGGCTGCCGGTGTTACCTCCAGTGCTTCCACATGGATGCTTGCGAAAGCCACAGGCGCTGAAACCGTGAAAGGAGGTCAGATCAAAGTCACGCCGGGCCTGACGATTCCCAATTACCCCGATATCTACGTCGTTGGCGATCAGGCATGGTATCTCGACTCGAAAGGCAAACCGCTGCCGGGAGTCGCTCAAGTGGCTATGCAGGAAGGCACGTATGCGGCCAAGTCAATTGCGCGTAAAGTTCGCGGGGAGGCGCCGCTCAAACCATTCAAGTATTTCGATAAAGGCAATTTAGCCGTCATTGGCAGAGGATCTGCCATTGCTAACGTATTTGGTGTTGATCTTTCGGGGTTGCTGGCCTGGCTGATCTGGCTGTTCATTCACCTGATGTACATTGTGGAATTCCAAAGCCGAATCCTGGTGTTCGTCGAATGGGGGTTTTTGTACCTGACCAACAATCGCGGAGCGCGTCTGATTACCGGACGCGCCGCCGACGATATCCCGGACGGCAGCCAGACCATGAAAGCGGTGTCGGGCGGTGATTAAATCTTTGAGTGATCCAAGCGATAAAATTCACCTGTGACTCCGTTATACCTGTGTGTTCACAAATCTGACAACGTCGGAATCATCGTTGATCCCGAAGGCACCGCTGCGGGATGCGTGAGCCCATCAGGCTTGATAGTCCGTGAGCGTATTCCGCAATCTCACAAAATCGCCCTTCGCCCCATAGCGGCGGGTGAGCCCATATTGCGGTACGGCCAGGTAATCGGGTATGCAAGCCGACCAATTCAAGAAGGATCGTGGGTCCGGGAAGAATTGATTGAGCTTCCCCTGCCGCCTCGCCTTGATGAACTGTCGTTAGCAACGGCGGTGCCGAGTCCGCTTCCGGCGCTTTCCAGCTACACTTTCGAAGGCTTTCGCAATGCCGATGGCAGCGTGGGAACAAAGAACATACTGGGAATCACCACAACGGTACAATGCGTCGCTCCAACGGTTGACTTTGCGGTAAGGCGCATCAAAACAGAAATCCTGCCGCGTTTCCCTCAGGTTGACGATGTTGTTGCCATTACGCACGGCTACGGCTGCGGAGTAGCCATTGACGCTCCTGGCGCTGCTATTCCCATTCAAACCTTAAGAAACATCAGCCTGCACCCAAACATCGCGGCACAATCGCTCATCGTAAGCCTAGGCTGTGAGAAACTGCAACCGCAGCGCCTGTTCCGCACAGAGCTTCCGGTCCTGCAAGACTCCAACATCATTCGCTTACAGGACCAGGGTGGTTTTGCCGAAACCGTCAGCGCCATGATGGAAGCGGCAGAGAAGAGGCTATGGGCATTGAACGAACGACGTCGCCAAACCTGCCCCGCCTCGGAACTGACCGTAGGACTACAATGCGGTGGCAGCGATGCCTTTTCTGGCGTCACCTGCAACCCTGCCGTTGGTTATGCCGCCGACCTGCTGGTCCGGGCAGGCGCTACCGTTCTTTTCTCTGAAGTAACCGAAGTCCGTGATGCCATCCATTTGTTAACGCCTCGCGCTGCCACTGAAGAAATCGGCAGAGCACTTATCCACGAAATGCAATGGTATGACGAGTATCTCGCCAGAGGCGCCGCCGACCGGAGCGCCAACCCGACTCCGGGCAACAAGCGCGGTGGACTCGCCAACGTCGTCGAAAAAGCGCTCGGTTCCATTGCAAAGGCTGGAAGCAGCGCGATCGGTGCCGTTGCAGGTCAAGGAGAAAAAGTAAAGACGAAAGGACTGGTCTTCGCCGCCACGCCCGCCAGCGATTTTATCTGCGGAACACAGCAACTCGCCTCCATGAACCTTCACGTTTTCACAACCGGCGAAGGCAGCCCGTATGGATTGTCGTTGGTGCCGGTTATCAAAGTTTCCTCGCGCAGCGCTCTCGCCGAGAAGTGGCATGATCTCATCGACATTGACGCAGGACGTATTGCGACCGGTAAAGCGTCGGTCGAGGAAATCGGATGGGAGATCTTCCATTTCATCCTTGACGTGGCGAGCGGACGCAAGAAGACTTGGGCGGATCATTGGGGATTAGGCAACGCTCTGATACCATTCAATCCCGGACCTGTCACGTAAATGGAAATGAATCGAGACTATCCTGAAAGTGAAAAGCGCAAATGGGCTGTCATCGCGCTGCTTTGCCTCGCTTTCATAGTCGCCTATTTTCACCGCCAAAACTTCTCCATTGTTCTGACTGACCGGAACTTTAAAACCTTCTTCCACCTCTCCGATAACGCGCGTGGTTTTCTCAATTCAGCCTTCTTCTGGAGCTACGCCGCTTTGCAGATTCCGGCTGGCTGGCTTGTGGATCGTTACGGTGTAAAGAAGCCATTTGCGATTGGCTTTGCTTTGTGGAGCGTGCTGGCCGGATGCACGGCCTGGGCCGGATCGGTAAGGGACCTCTTCTTCCTGCGTTTTCTGCTCGGCGGCGCGGAAGCTATTAACACGCCCGCCGGTATGCGGTGGATTCGCTCCCATGTGGAATCGCGAAGGCACGGCTTCATCATGGGACTCTACCAGGCTGCCGCTAAAATCGGCCCCGCAATCGGAGCGCCGCTTACCGTTGGCCTAATGCTCGCGTACGGCTGGCGTGCCATGTTCATGATCCTGGGCTTCGGCTCGCTCGCCTGGATCATCCCATGGCTCCTGCTAACGCGGGACGATGACCGTCCTCTCAAGCAAATGGCTTCCAGTAAACCGGAGTCCCGCTCCACTGGCTTCACCCAACTCATGCGGAGCCCTGCCATGTGGGGTATCATCATCGGAACCTTCTGTTATAACTACTTCAACTACTTTTGCTTGACCTGGCTGCCCGCCTACTTCGCTGAGCGCCGCGGCCTGTCACTGAACTCCACAGGCTGGTTCACCGGTTGGAGCTTTTGGGGCTTGGCAGCCGTCGCCATTATTTCCGGCTTGGCGGCGGACCGCATGATCGAACGGGGTTATGATGTCATTGCCACTCGGAAGGCATTCATCATCGCAGGATTTCTGATTGCCTCAACGGAACTGCTCGGCGCTGCGTCTTCATCGAACAACACGGCGCTGTTTTTCGCCATCTTCTCCCTCAGCGGGCTGGGCCTCGCCACCGGAAACTATTGGGCGCTCAGCCCGGTCATTCTGCCAAATGCGCCCGCCGCGCAACTCGCGGCCATCCAGAACCTGGCAGCCAGCCTCCCCGGCATTCTGGCTCCTCTTATCACCGGATGGCTGAAAACCGCAACGGGCGGATATGAAGCGCCCATGGCCGCCAATTTCTTTTTTCTCCTGCTTGGTATTGGAAGCTATCTCTTTCTGGTGCGTCCCCAATACGCGCCGGACGCAAAACTTCAACTCTCTCCGCTACACACATGAACAATCGTGAATTTGCCGCTTCGCTGCACGGCGTATTTGGATTTCCTGTTACTCCTTTCAGGCAGGACCTTTCTCTCGATCTGGAAGCACTCGAAAGAAATGTGGACAAAATGGCCGAATACCCATTCTGCGCGATGGTTGCGGCGGGAGGTACTGGCGAACTCTACTCAATGTCCATTGATGAGATCGAGCAGGTGATTGCCGCAACGGTCAAAGCCGTGAACGGACGCATGCCGGTGGTGGCGGGAACCGGATTTAATGTGCCGATGGGAACGGAGATTGCGCGCCGGGCTGAACGGGCCAGCGCCTCCTGCCTACTGGCATTGCCGCCGTATTACATCCTCGCGCCCGAAGATGGTTTATTCTCCTATTACGAAAGTATTGGCAAAGCAACGGGCCTTCCCCTGATGATTTATAGCCGCGACTGGGCCGTTTTCACCCCGGAAATGGTGTCCCGGCTGGCGGATCGCGTGCCAACGCTTGCCGCATGGAAAGAGGGACAGGGGGACATTCGACGCTATCAGCGAATCATGAACTACAATGGTGACCGTCTCGCCTGGTTCGGCGGTTTAGGCGATGATTGCGTGCCAGGATACTTCGCCATCGGCGTGCAAGCATTCACATCCAGCATCTCGAACATCGCGCCGCAGCTTTCAATTGCGCTCGCAGAAGCTGGTCTACAACGGGATTGGAATCGCCTTAATCAGCTCATGGAACGCTACGTCCACCCGCTCTACGCTCTCCGCGAACGGGGGAGAGGCTACGAAGTGGCAATGATGAAAGAAGCGATGGAAATGCTCGGCATGTCTGCGGGACCCGTGCGGCCACCCTTGATGAACAGCCGCCCTCAAGACTTGCAAGATCTCCGTCAGGTTATTGAAAGCTATAAGAATTTACGTCAACCTTAGTTGATCGGTCGCCATGCCCTTCCATCACGCGTCAGAAGTTCATCCGCCGCCGCTGGTCCTTGGCTTCCCGCTTCATAAAATTGCAGATCGCCAGGACCATTCTTCGCCCAATTATCGAGAACCGGCTGTACCACACTCCAGCCGGCCTCGATATTATCTGCTCGTTGAAACAGCGTAGGATCACCAATCATAACGTCATACAGCAACGTTTCATATCCGGTAGCAGGTGCAGTTCCAAAATAGTCCTTGTATTTAAAGTCCATCCGCACATCTCCCAATTTCATGGTCGGTCCAGGAATCTTTGCTCCAAACTCAAACGCAATTCCCTCATCAGGTTGAATGCGTATCAGCAGCCAGTTCGGGGCGGGACCCTGGATATGGTCACCACGCAACAAAGCGCAAGGAACACCCTTGAACTTAATAGCAATCTGGGTCTTTTTGCGCGCGAGCCGCTTGCCTGTACGTATATAAAAGGGAACGCCTGACCAGCGCCAATTATCAACCAGCAGTTTCAACGCGACATATGTCTCCACGGGAGAGTTGGACGCCACATCCGGCTCCTGCTGGTATCCCGGAACTTCTTCATCACCGATCCGCCCGGCGCTATACTGCCCGCGCACCGCGCCGCCATTGGCGCTCTCGTCGCACACGCGAACCGCTTCAATTACCTTGGCCTTTTCGGCGCGAACCGCATTCGCATCGAATGAATTTGGTGCCTCCATCGCAGTCATGGCAACCAACTGAAAGCCATGATTCGGGATCATGTCCCGCAACGCGCCGGTGCTTTCATAGAAACGTCCGCGTTTCTCCACACCCACTGTTTCCGCAACCGTGATCTGCACATGATCGATCCGGTCCCTGCTCCACAGCGGCTCAAACAACCCATTAGCAAAGCGGAACATCGTCAGATTTTGAACCGTTTCCTTGCCAAGAAAGTGATCAATACGGTAAATCTGCCGCTCCCGAACAATATCTAAAATTCTATGGTCAAGATCCTGGGCCGATTGAAGGTCATGACCAAACGGCTTTTCAATGACAATTCGCCGCCAGTGATCATGCGTTTCGCAACTCAAGCAGCTTTTTCCGAGTTGCTCGACGACTGTGCCAAAAAAACGGTCAGCCACCGCCAGGTAAAACAAGTAATTTCCGCCCGTATGTCGGCTATTGTCAGCTTCTTCCAGCTTTGATTTCAACTGCTGATAAGATTCCGGCTTCGTCAAGTCCCCTTTCATATAGGACATCCGGCTTGCCAGAAAATTCCAGGCGTCCCGGTCAAAGGCGGATTTGCTATCACCTGCGTTAACAAACTGCTCCACCATTCCCGCCAGGCTGCTGCGCCAATCCTCATCACTGTGATCAGCCAGATCAAAGCCGATAATGGCGAACTCTTGCGGCAGCAGTTGCGCGCATGTCAAGTTATAAAGCGCCGGGATGACCAGCCTCTTTGTCAAATCGCCAGCCGCGCCAAATATCACTAACGCGCATGGTCCCGCTGGTTGGGCACCGCTGTCCTTATCGTGTGGCATCAATCCATTGTCCTCATAAGCGAATGGAAATCAAACCTGACAAACTAAGGGGAGAGTTTCGAAAGGTGTATTGGTGACAGAACATGAGCATAGGGCAGCAGTTAGCATTCCTTTTAATCCTGGGCTTACCCATCGCCTCCATTGCCTGGACTGTTACGCACGAAGAAGTCTTTCGGGAGCCCCGCGAGTATTGCGCGGATCGCAGCAAAAACTGCGATGGGCTCCTCAAACGAAAGTTCTTTTATCTTTTCACCTGTGAGTACTGCTTCAGTCACTACGTCACTGTTCTTTTCTTGATCATCACGCGCTTCAAACTTCTATTTGAAGATTGGCGCGGCTATCTCATCAGCGGTTTTGCCTTGGTCTGGGTGGCCAATATTTACATGAACATTTATGCCCGCGTTCGCCTGGAAATCAAGAAAGATCGCGTCGAGATCGCCGTCCACGAACAATCCATCGCAGAGCGCGTGGAAGCCAACAAGCAATCTTAGCTCAGCCCTTTTCCCAATAGTTTGCGCTAGGCGTCATGCCAAGATCACCACGTAAACGTAACTGTTTTGCCCTGATAACCATTCCCCTCCGGAAACCGCAAATGCAATTTCCCGCCGCTCATCTCAGCGCCTTGTGCGGAAACATGGGGCCGGTTCAGCCGGATCGGAAGATCAAAGCTCGTATGGCCCAAACCTTCAAAAGCAACCGTGGCCTGCCGCGCCCCAAACTCTTCATTCAAGATCTTGAGCTGCGACGTGGTGGAGCCCTGTTCCGGCGCAACAGCAGGAACGGATAACTCTACCGGCGGCAGCGGCAACTGTAGTGTGCGGGTGCTGACCGCCGCGGAATTGCAGGGATCTTCACGCTCACTCGGGCCTTGTAAACAAAACACTTCCGCCCCGCTTGTCTTTGCTTGAACAACAAGCATTCCCCCTTGCCTTTGATAGCTAATATCTACAAAGTTCTTGCCCAGCGGCACATTTTTCAAACTGGCGCCGTCCCACTCGGCGGGTAATTGCGGAAGGACCCGCAAAGTATGATGCGGCGCATCCCAATCCAATCCAAACAATCCCCGCACCAGCGGCGAAATAATCATCGCCGAGGACCACATCTGATGGGAACTGCTCCTGCCCAGCGGCTGATAAAAATCTCCGGAAAGCAGTTCCGTGACTGATCCTAAATCCTGCGCCCAAGTGAGATTGACATTGTGCATCAAGTGCGCATAACCGGAGTATGACCGGCCCGCGCGATATTCCGCCAGCGACACCCATCCCGTAAACAGCGGCCAAATGGACCCTTGATGATAACTGATCGGATCATAAAAAGGAGTTTTGGCGCTGATGTCCCGCATGCCCCAATCGGCTGAAAACTCATTCGAAGCCCAACGCGTCAGCATCGGTCCCGCCTGCTTCAGCGCCAACGTGCCATCCCACCAGGCGACCGCCGGATAAATACTCGCGGTATTGTCCTTCGATCCATCCTTATTGAGGCTGAAAGCATAAAACTGCTTGGCGCCGTCAAAATACTCCGCCTCTATTCTTTCGCGGATCTGACTAGCCTCTTTACGGGCCGCATTCGACAAATCACCGTCGCCCATCGCACTGGCAAGGCGCGACATCGCCTCTGCAGCCTGTTGATGGAGCGCCGCCAGATAGATCTCCTGGTAAGGCATTCCTTGCGGCCACGACTCCACCCACCCGGTACCCTCGCTATTGTTATAGATCCCGTCACTCGATAAATGCGCCTGCATGAAGCTATATGCTTTTCGCGCCGCCTCGCCATTTGCTTTCAAATAATCGGTGTCCCCGCTCGTTTTCACGTAATCCCACATCGCCATAATCAGCAGCGGCGCCGAATCAGCCGCCGCATAGAAATACGGAGTAGCTTTCCAATCCAGGGCATCCGCGCTTTGCGAAAACTCGTGCATGATCTTGCCATCAGCGCGCTGCCGTTTGATCAGAAAATCCAGCGCCCGCCGCGTCAGCCCAAAATCTCCATAACTGTTGATCGCATACGTCGTCCAAAGCGTATCCCGCCCAAAAAACCACGCATATCCCGGACGCGCCGAATCAGCCGACTCGTAATAACCCGCTACCATCCCCGTCTCGCCGTGGTATTTCACCTGCGCCTGATCAATCGCAATCTCTGCCCATTGCAAAGCCTCATTCAAGCGCCGATTTGGAGTCTCAATTGTCAAGCGTCTCGCAAAAAAGGAGTTGTAATAATCCTGCGTTTGGTTGTAAAGCGCCGAAAGCTGAGCAGTGATTTGAGCTGCTTGATCGACCGGTGTTTTCCCATCCGTTACCGCCATTACGAGCGGAAACACCAGTCCGCGATCACGTTTCGGGTCAAACGACAGTTTGAACTCCAGCGGATACGTCTGCGGATGCTCCTGGTAAGGCACCTGAATACCCGGTTTCGTGCGTGGCATGGCGAGCACTCCCGAGAACTTCGGATCATCCGTGTGCAGCACATAAGCTCCCGACTTGCCCTTCGTTACCCACTCGCCATTCGGTCGGCCAAAGTTCGGCGCGGGCCACATCCGCAGCATCTCCGGCGTAAAAGAAAACACCACATCCAGCGGTCTCACGGCGTCCATCTCAAAGAAGACTGCGGCCCCCGTAGCAGGCACATCCGAGCCTCGCGCGGCAAACATATGCTGCCGGATCGTAAAAGCCGCATGTGAATATGTAATGATCGTCTCCGCCGGTGTGACTTTAATCTCGGCAGCCAGCGCATTCACATCAATCGGCACCGCATAATCCGCCAACTCCGCGCGGATACTGAAATTGCTAAGAATCTTAACCGGCCACATCCAGGCTTCGAACTTCCCATTCTGGCGTCCTAGTAAAGCTCCATACTCACCCGCGACCGTCCAAGGCACTCGCGGCGCGCACGGCGCGAGAATCTGCAATCCGCTCGCAGGTCTCACAAAAGACGGCAACGGTTCTAACTCCGCAGCGGAGAGACTAGAAGCAATCAAAACGCAGAAGAAGCTTCGTATCACCATAAGCACTGATTGATATAGAATCACAGATCACATTAATCAGGCGCAATCTTTTGGGAGGACCCGGTACAGATTGCATAAGTTGCCGCCCTCATCACATTGTTGTCCTATTTGTTGAAACCCCAACTTTTCGAGCACCCGCAGAGAGCGCAAATTTTCAGGCCGGGCGATAGCCACAACTCGATCCCACTTCAAAAATTCGAAAGCGTACTCCAGTATGCGCCGATTCGCTTCTGTCGCATACCCCTGCCCCCAATAGGCTGGAGCAAACTCATACCCGATCGCCACATCATCTCGTTTATCGCTGCTTAACTTAAATAACTGGACCCAGCCAATCGAAGTACCGTCGCGTAGTTCGGCAATCCACTTGCCCGTCTGCCGGTAAGCGTGTGCCGTTTGAACCTCAAGCTCCGCATACCTTCGCGCACGAGAAAAGGAACACGGCCCGGAGTGAATATATTGCATAACAACCGGATTGGAGTCGAGCACCGCCAGGAACTCTTCATCGCCAGCACGTAACCGCCGTAACCGCAAACGCGCCGTTTCGAACACCAGTGCTGCTGGAACCATCGTCATAGTACAGACTGCGCGCTTCTACAGATGCCGGTTACAAGGTAAGCGGTGCTAAATCAGACCACACAGCTATCGGACAGTTCTAAATTCATAACCTTTGATATTCCTGGCCTGCCAATGGCGTTCCAAGCCTTTCCTGCAGGCCCTTTCAGCGCGAATGGGATTCGCTTTAGGGTTTAGCGTTTGAACACCTCAGTGTCCGATTCGGCTGTGGTCTTCTATGAGAGGGCTGGTCGTTGTCAAGCAGTATTTTCCGGTGCGGAGACAACATAATTTTGCCTTCGCCGAGAAGTTCAACTTGGCTTTCCTTACTACCGTTCTACTGTCGTCATTTGTGATTCAACTCAACGGTGTTTGTCTCCGTGTTCATGCGCTGCCGTGCTTGCGCTCACGCCCGTCCTCTATCCGCACTCGCAGCTACTGAAGCTGGGTGT
>JBJMGL010000176.1:0-21283 GCA_045807985.1 Bryobacteraceae bacterium | reverse complement strand
TTTTTAATTCGTCTAACGCCAACTCAGGCACAAAGTCCGGTTTCTTTACAACCGTCTCAAGATCGCTCAAATAATGCATCCTGCTAACCAAATCGTGTGAGCCGTAGTGCAACAGCTTTAGGAAAACCAGTGGGTTGGAGACAACCACGGGCAAGCTGCGATCCACCCTGCTCAGGTCCGGCACAGGTTGTTTGGCTATTCACAAAAAACCATCCGAAAAAAACTAGCACGGATGCCGCAGCTATCGAAAAACGACCTTTGCTCCCCCGGTACACAAGAAAACCGAACAACATGCTGCATCCGACCAAAGCCGAAAGCGCATAGCGAGCAATAAACGAACCTGTCGCCAACACGCCAATCACGGTGGCGAAGACAGGAATTGCCGTCAGCGCCACAATCATGGCGATCTCGTGCAGCGGAGGTTGGCGCAGGCTGTCTTGCGACGCAGTCTTATCTCGCCGCCAGAACACCTCAAACATCACGACGACAATGGCTGTCAGAAGCAAGGGCGCTAGAGTTCCGGCCAGACTCTCTATGTAGAACAGGGGTATTGCCGTTGGAGTTGGCTTTGCCCAGAAGACCGGAGAAGCCTTTACGAAGTGCGTGATGAATCCCGATCCTCGCTTCAGTGCCGAGGATAACGGAATCAGAGGCAGCAACGAAAGCACTAGGGCTGCCGAAAGAGATTTGTTGAGCCACCCTGTTTTCCACCAACGCACTAATTCGCCCACTCCAAATGGAATAAGCAGAAGAACAGAATAATAATGGCTGCAAAGAGCCGCCATGAGCGCCAAGGAGAATCCTGCCGTCGCAATCGCACGGGTTCTTGCCGAAGCAGAATCCGAAGCACACTGCCAGCAGAATGCAGCCAGGGCACAGAAGCCCAGCACCATCCCATATGGTCTCGCCTCAACTGAGTACTGCAGGTAAGCCTTAGTGCTGAGCGGAAACAACATGGCAGCTGCGGCGGGTAGCGCGGAGCAGCGCCGACGCACAAAGAAGAAGATGCAGATTGACATCAGCCAGTAGCCGATGATCTCAGGCAGCCTTACCGCAATCTCATTCTCGCCAAATAGGCGCATCGAGGCATGCGTTAGAACATAACAGAGTGGTGGATTGGGTTCACTGCCGCTCGAAAGAATCGCCCAGATCTTTGCCAAATCCAGCCGCGAAATGTAAAACGTGAAGAGCTCATCGAACCACATCGGGCGGGCCGCGGCGCGCAATATTGTCAGCGGAAAATACACAATGGAAAAAATCGCAATCCACAACCAGCCGCTGCCTTCCGCTTTCACGGACAGAGAATCAATGAGTTGCGATCTAGATGGCTGTACCTGTAGCTGAATCATCCTGAAAAGGGTCTTTCGCTTTTTCGGTGCAACAGAGACCGATATGGAAACAACGAGGTGTTGAGAGTAGGTGGGTTCTGACCTTTGGCTCGCTTCCGAGCCGTTTAACCCAGTGTTAACGACAGATGCGACATGGCTCTGCTTTGTTT
The DNA here is from genome assembly GCA_045807985.1 of Bryobacteraceae bacterium. Classification (GTDB taxonomy): domain Bacteria; phylum Acidobacteriota; class Terriglobia; order Bryobacterales; family Bryobacteraceae; genus Bog-105. Next base: position 19,785 of record JBJMGL010000176.1, on the reverse strand, counting down.
CTTATAAGAACAACGGCTTTGCATTCGCAAGCTGCACCGAAAGAACCATTTTACGGACGTTTCCGGTCTGTAGTCCACATTTCCAACTGGCGTTGGTACTGTGCTCATAACACATAGGTAACAGGTCTAGCGTTCACTCTACTAGGTTATCTTATAGGACCCGACTGGAGTACTGGTAGTGTTGCGAATTGCACTCCCGAAACAAAAGCAGCACTCTCTGTTTTAACCGCCACAGAGCCCTTTGAATGCACCTTCCAACAGTTTTCTTGAAAATGGAACAGCGTTGAAACGGCAGTTGCGATTCAAAAACAGAGCTGAGCGGAAACTGCATTCAACTTTGCCGCGCTTCGATCTCGGCTTGCTCAAGTAGCTGGTCCAGTTCTGGGCGGCTTAGCAGCTTTCCTCTTGTGACAACGGCCTGGATGCGCCTTGTATTTTGGATACTGGCTAACGGGTCGGCGTCGAGTATCACGAGATCGGCGAACGTGCCCGGTTCAATTGTCCCCAATTTGTCCTGCCCGAGGACCCGCGCCGGATTTCGGGTTGCTGTTTGCAGCGCCTGCATTGGCGTCAAGCCGCATTGCCCTAATAAAGCTAACTCATCGTGCAAGCTGAAACCGGGGTAGATGAAGCTGATGGCGAAGTCGGTTCCGGCTAGCAATTGAACTCCCTCCCGGTGCATTAGTTCAACGATCTGTAGCAACTCGCGGAATTCCCGCTGCTGTCTGGCGCTCGACGCAGGGGTAACGAGTTCCTGATAGGCCGGGCGTTTGAGCAACTCGGCGGTGATTTTTTTACAAGACGCGGATACGTAGCGATCATGTTGATCGGGCCGGTGATTGCCCAGGTGAATCGCCGTTTGAGAGGCGATCAAAGTCGGCGTGAACCAAGTGTTGTTCTTCGCGAACCTCCCGAACAGCGCTGGAGCGTCCTGTTGTCTGAACCGCGCTAAAGCACCTGCGACGTCCTCCGCCGGTAGACCTGCTGTCGCGATCCGGTCCGCAAATGCTCCGGCGTGCTCCAGAGTGAGTTCTCCGGCATCCGACGCTTCTTCAGGAGTGATGGCGCGCGGCATGTGACCGGCAAACGGGAGATGATGACGTTGGCACTCATCCCTGACTCCGAAGTATGCCTCCCTTGAAATGGCGGCGTGAACCTTAATGAAATCCACGCCAGCCCGCTGCAAAGCTCGCACAGCGCCACGCGCCTCTGCCGCGTCTGTCACCGCAATTTGGAATTCGTTGAACTGTTTACCGTTCACGATTGGCCCGGCGCGGAAGATTCGCGGTCCTGGCCGGATTTCCCCATCGGTTTCGGTACGCCATTGGTCGAGTTCTGAAAGGAGTCCTCCCATGTCGCGCACGGATGTTACACCGTTCGCCAGCAGGACCGGCAAGGCGCTGGCCTTGAAGTAACTTAGATGGGCATGCGCATCCCACAATCCTGGAATGATGAAGCGGCCACGCCCATCCACGACGTTCGCGCCTGCTGGTACTGCAACGGATCTGGCCTGGCCAACCGCAGTGATATGTCCATCGCTCACTACCACGGTGTGATCCGGCAACACCACACCCGTGCCGTCGATAACGGTTGTGTGCGTAAAAGCCAATGGCCCTGGACTAGCCGGAGACTTCGATTGAGATCGCAGCAGCGGCACAGATAGCGCGGATAAGGCTAATGCTTCGCGGCGGGTAGTGGATGGGGTCAGCAAAATTTTAGCTGCTTCCTACTGCGTTCCGGTTCCATAAACCGGGAGAGGTTTCTATTACACAGTTGTCGTGGCAACGGAATCCGTCAAAGCAGAGCTTTGGACAGAGCTTATAAATTCGTTGATCGAGTTTACGCATTGAAGTACAGCGATTTTTTCAGTCTCGTCGAGCCAATCGAGCGGTTCGGGATGCCAGCCATCCCACCCGAAGGTGACTGGAATTCCACAAACGCCCTTTATGCCCAGCACTTCTCCCTGTAGTTGCACCTGTCCGTGAATCCGCCTTCGATCGTTGGCAAGCGCCGCTGCGATGCACTGGAGAGTTGCGTTTGCCGTCGCGTTGGGGGTAGAGTGCATGGAGTGCGCCGTAATAAACGGCTCAACAAATATGCGCGCATCCGGCAAAGCGCAGCGTGCCACTTCGTAAGCTTCGGCAATTTGTTCTTCCGAGAGGAACTGGCTCACTTCCTTGCGCAGGGTAGCCACGCGATCTCCCAGCGGCTTCCTCGCGCTCTCGGCCATAAGAGATCTGAGCGCATCCGCGCAGGAAGAATCATTGATGAGCAGTTCCACGCTTCTCCATAGGGGTGCCATTGCTTGCCCATGCTCGCCCAGAACACTGGCGCGCACGTCATGGCGGCTGATGCCAAGATCGGTGGCGATGGCGCGTGCGAAACGAAGCGAATCCTGCTGTGCTCCCATGCCGAGCACCCGATATCGATTTACTTTGCCCGAAAGTATGTGAACAGCTAATTCGACCGGATTGCTAACCACGATAAATAAGGCTTCGGGCAACCGGCTCGCGCATTGCTCGGCGATTTGCTCGAAGAGAGCGAGATTAATCACACCCAGATCACGCCGAGAGGTTGATTGCGCCGTGGAAAGAGTAGCGCCTGCTGCCACAACAACGAGATCCGCCTGCACGTCAGAGACGTCCGGAACGATTTCGATACGGACGCGCTCGTCATCAAAAGCATCCAGCAAATCAATTCTGGTGCCAAGCAGCTTGCGTTGCGTTGTCAGCACGCCATGCCCGACAAGGAGAAGCCGGTCGGAAGGCTCCAGGAAGTGGCTTCTCAGGAGATGAGCAGCCAATGTGCTTCCTACCGCACCGGAAGCGCCGATGATAGCGATGCGTCTCGACATAGTTCGAAATTATGTCACATGCGCCAACTCGTGTCTGGAGGATGGCTCAAACCATACTCGTTACGGTTCCCGGCGATGGCGGGCGGAGGCGGTGGCTTCGCGGTGAATGTGACTCAAGTTGACTCCCTCCAGGGCAAGTGCTATAAAGCCAATGACGATCAGAGGCACAGTCAGGACGGCCCAGAGAATCAGCGAGAAGCGTTTGGAGAGGGCGCTGGCTAGGCCGAATATAATAAGCGTCCGGGCTGTGACCCACTGGAAGGAACCCAGATTGCCGGGTGCTTGCGGGACGATGCTGCTTAGGCGGAGCAGAACCATCATGGTGAAGGCAGCGGTCCAGGGCACCGGGAGATTGCTGGCGCGAATAGTCGCGTAGATGGGCACCATTTGAGACAGCATGTATATGCCGCTTACCAGGAACGAAAGATAAAGAAAACGGGAATGGCCAATGAGATGAAGATCCTCGATAAGAGCGTTGAGCCAGCGCGGCCAACTCATTCCGAGAAAAAGGTCGAGGGATTGCTTCCGGGCGTACATGGCGTAGGCCAGAAGAATGCTCAGCAGCACGATCATAACTCCGAGGATGTAGCCGCCCTTTACGAGGACTCCCGGCAAGCGGCCCATGTGCATGGAGATAAAAAAGCAGCACATCAGCCATACGCCGTCAAAGATGCGCTCGATGAGGGCGGAAGCAAAGCTGACAGAAATAGGAATGCCGCTTGACTTTGAAAGCAGGAAACAGCGAATCAGTTCACCGGCGCGCAGCGGCAGCGTTTCATTGGCAAACAGGCCGACGTATATAGCCCGGACACAGTCCCAGAAGGGCACTCTTTCAACGGGATTGAGGAGAAGTTTCCAGCGCAGGCCATGGAGCACGTAGACGCAAATATCGGAGGTAACGGCCAGGAGAACCCAGCGCCCGTTCATGTGCCGGACTTCGCCCCAAATGCGGGTAAAGTTAGCTCCGTTTAGTACCCATACCAGGCACATGAGTGAGATCAGGTTCGTGAGAATAATGATGGCCCACGACCTGAGTTTGCGGGTACGCTCCCCTGGACGTACCGGCGCGGTTTGCGTGCTCAAGCACCCCTATCATAGCGCCCAATGATTAAGATGGCGGATCACTTCCGTTGCAGTACGGCTAGGGGCTGGTGAAAGTTATCTTAAACATACAGACCCGTGGCCGCTTTAGCCTTTTGCACGGTATCTTCCGCAATGGGCAGGACACGACCACGGCCTTCCGCCAGGACGGAATCGAGATAGGAGCGGTCTGAGGTTACCTGTCTATAGCGACTCTGAATCGGTTCGAGACGGGCAATCACAGCTTCGGCGATGCGTTTCTTGAAATCGCCATAGCGCAGGCCCGCGACGCTTTCTTTTGTGATAGATGGGTCACAGGCTTGCCCGATAGCGAGGAGGTTGGCGATACCGGGGCTCATGTTTTCGGGATCGACCGCAGGAAGGGAGTCGGTGGTGGCGCGGGCGATTTTCTTTTGAATGGTTTTGGGGTCGTCGAGCATGTTGATGGCATGTCCGGAACCGGTGGCGGACTTGCTCATTTTTTGCGTGGGATCGTCCAGGCCCATGATGCGCGCTCCAACGGTAGGGAGATGAGTGGCGGGCATGACAAACGTTTCGCCATAGAGCGAGTTGAAGCGGCCCGCAATGTCGCGCGCGAGTTCCAGGTGCTGCGATTGGTCCTCGCCCACGGGAACGATTCCGGCTTGATAAAGCAGAATGTCGGCGGCCATCAGGACAGGGTATTGCAGCAGGCCGTCGCCGACCGTTTCCTGCTTTTCTGATTTAGCTTTGAACTGCGTCATGCGGTAGAGCCAGCCGAGCGGCGTGACACAGGTGAGAAGCCAAGCCAGTTCGGCGTGCCCGGAAACGCTGGACTGGACAATGATGGAGGAGTGCTTCGGGTCGATGCCGGCGGCGAGGAATAGGCCTGCAATCTCGCGAATTTTGGCGGAGAGTTCCGCTGGCTCTTGATAGACGGTAATGGCGTGAAGATCGACAATGCAGAAGATGCTTTGGTAACTGGATTGAATTTCGACCCAGTTTTTGAGCGCTCCGAGATAATTACCAATATGAAGGTTGCCGGTGGGCTGAATGCCGGAAAAGACTCGTACTTTCATGCTGTAATGCGAATTTTCATGGTAAGGGATGGAGCAAGAACTTAAAGCGCAGAGAGCTGATGCTCTCACAACGGTAACGGTCGAAAAACTGGTTTATGGCGGCGACGGTCTGGCCCGGATGGATGGGCAGGTCGTTTTGATGCCGTATGTACTGCCTGATGAGATAGTGCGATTGCAGGCTGGGCGCTCGAAAAATGGGGTGCTTCGGGCAGCGGGGGTGCCGGAAATTATTGAGGCTAGTTCAAGGAGAACACAGCCGGGATGCGAGTATTTCGGGAAGTGCGGCGGATGCCAGTATCAGCATGCGGAGTACGCGCTGCAACTGGAGCAGAAGCGAAATATTTTGCTCGAGACACTGCAGCGGCTGGGCGGGATTCGTTTTGACCGCGAGATTCCGGTGATGAACGGCGAGCCTTGGCAATACCGGAACCGGGTTCAGTTGCATTTCAGTGAACGGCACGTGGGATTTCATCAGTTGGGGTCGCACCATCTTTGCCCGATTGATCATTGTCCGATTTCTTCGCCGCTTCTGAATGAAGTCATTGGCAAACTGCGCGATGCGGTGAAGCGTCCGGAGTGGCCTAAGTTCTTGCAGTCGCTGGAAGTGTTTACGAATGAGCGGGAGGTTCAGCTCCATATTCTGGATTCGACACGTCCGGTAGCGGCGCGTTTTTTTGAGTGGTGCGGGAGTTTTCTTCCACAATTCGCGCCGGGGGCGATTGAGTATCCGGCAGTGGGACATCAGTTCCGGATCAGCCGGGGATCGTTTTTTCAGGTGAACCGGTTTTTGATTGATTCGCTCGTGGGGGTAGCACTAGGAGATTTGCAGGGCGAGCGGGCAGTGGATCTGTATGCGGGTGTCGGTTTGTTTACTTTGCCGCTGGCGCAGCGGTTTGCGGCGGTGCAGGCAGTGGAGCGCGGCGGCCCGGCCTATCGTGATTTGGAGTGGAACGCACGGGAGAGCGGGCGGGAAATCCAGACAATAAAGAGTTCGGCGGAGGAGTTTTTGCGTGAGTTGCCGGAGACGCCGGATGTGATTGTGGCTGATCCGCCACGTGCAGGGTTGGGGAAAGAGTTGACGGCGGAGTTATTGCGGCTTAAGGCTCCGCAGGTTGTGGTAGTAAGCTGTGATCCGACAACGTTGGCTCGGGATCTGAAGAGTTTAGTGGGCGCTTATGAGATCGAGCGGATGACACTCGTTGATTTGTTTCCGCAGACTTTTCATTTTGAGACGGTGGTGGGGTTGCGGGCAAAGTGAGGTTGTCAGAGTACGGGACTTGATGGAGTATTGTGCAGGACGTTGCATGTCGTTATTTATTAAATCTAAGTTCGTTGCATTTATGCGCTTTTCGTTGTTTACTCTGCTGTTAGCGGTTTTTATACCTCAGATACACGCGGATTGGCTTACGTTTGGGCATGATCCGCAGCGCTCGGGATGGGCACAGGAGGAGAAAGTAATTTCGCCAGCGAATGCCGGTCAGTTGCAGCTGGGTTGGACGGTTCAGTTGGATAATGCGCCGCTGGCTTTGAATGCGTTGACGGCTCCGGTTGTGGCGCAGGATGTTGAAACGCCGAAAGGCAAGAAGAATTTACTTTTCGTGGCCGGAAGCTCGAATCATCTGTTTGCGGTTGATACGCAGGATGGCACGGTGCTTTGGACACGGACGTTCGGAACCCACGTTGCCGCAAAGGAAGAATCGTTTTACCTCTGCCCAAATGCGGTGAATGCGACGCCTGTTATCGATAAGGAGCACAAGCTGGTCTATGCAATCTCGTTTGACGGCAAGCTGTATGGGCTGGATCTGGCGACGGGAGACGTCAAGTTTGGTCCTTTCCAGCTTGTGCCAGCCGCTTCCAAGACCTGGAGCTTGAATCTTCAGGACGGAGTGATTTATACCACTACTTCGCAGGCGTGCGGCGGAGACCGGTCCGGGATCTATTCGATGCGCGTTGACAATCCGATGCACACCGAATCTCATGAGCTTTTGGTTCGTAAGGGATTTGGAGGGGGCATGTGGAGCAGGGGCGGTCTCGTGATTGGAAAGAACAAATTGCTGTATGCGGCCACGGGTGATGGGGCGTTCGATCCTGCTGCTGGAGATTACAGCAACAGCTTTCTTGCGGTCACGCCGCGCGTTCTGGATGTGGTGGATTACTTCACGCCCTCCAACTGGAAGGATGTCAGCAAGCTTGATCTTGACTTGCCTTCCGGCGGACATCTGGCGTTGGCAGCGGGAGATCGCGAATATGTGGTTGGAGGCGGTAAGGAGTCTGTTGTTTATTTGCTGGATGCGAAATCGCTGGGCGGCGAGAATCACCAGAAGCCGGTGTTCGTTACTCCGGTGCTTGCGAATGAAGGGCGGGCGCTGGAAGAGAAAGGCATGTGGGGCGCGCCAGCTGCCTGGACAGACGAAAGCGGCCAATCCTGGGTCTATGTCACAGTTTGGGGAGCTCTTTCCTCCTATGCTTCCGCGTTTCCGATGAGTAATGGACCAGTTCCTCACGGGTCCATTCTGGCGTTTAAAGTGGTGAGTGCGCCTACGGGAGAGGCGCGGTTAGAACCGGCTTGGGTTTCGCCGGATTTCAATTTGCCTGATCCGCCTGTTGTCGCGAATGGAGTGCTATTTGCTTTAGCAACGGGTGAAAATCCCCGGCAGGATAAACAGCTCGGAGTTCTGCATTTCAAGAGCACCGAAGAATGGAAAAAAAATCTTCTGACGACAGAGGAGCGGGCGGCTGGAACTCAGCCCGCCGTGCTTTATGCTTTGGATGCGAAGACTGGGAAAATGCTTTATCGAAGCGGAAGCGCCATGAAAAGCTGGGTGCATTTCAGCGGGCTTGCGGTGAGCGGCGGCGCGATTTACGCCGTGGATCACGATTCACGGGTTTATTGTTTCAGGCTCGGCCAAGCGGTTGAGCGTTCTACGCAGTGATCTCCTTTAAGACCTAGGCAAAGTACGGGCAGTGAGTAATATTTGGTTTTGCGTCACACAACAGATGTGCCGCGACCAGTATGAATATTCCTGAAACGCTTGTACAGGCAGTTCGTGGGAGAAAAGCGATTCTTTTTGCGGGCGCCGGGCTTTCTTGTACGCTAGGACTTCCTTTGTTTGATGTGCTTACGTCTTACCTGGGATCACAGTTGAACTTGCCCGATTGGAAGCGTTATGACTTTCCGGCACTGGCTGAATATTATCTCCTGCAAACATCGGCTTCGGACGAGCTATTCCGATGGATGCGGAAACAGTGGCATCGGGATGACATCGATATTCAGGCATCAAGGGCGCATAACTGCATTCTTGATCTGAATTTCCCAGTTCTTTACACGACCAACTACGATTCCTGGCTAGAATGCGCTTTTGCTGCCAGAGGAGTTCCGTTTCGGAAGATACTCAACGTTAACGACTTGGCGGAGACAAGCGTTGATGAGGCGGAGATCATTAAGTTCCATGGAGATTTTGATGATCCTTCTTCCATTGTCCTGACCGAATCAAGCTTTCTCCGGCGGATGAGCCTCGATGGACCGCTTGACATCCGGCTGCGGTCAGATAGTTTGGCGAGACCCTTGCTCTTTGCAGGGTATAGTGTGAGCGACCCCAATATCCGATATTTGCTATTCAGATTGCAACAACTCTGGGCCGGATATTCAGAGGAATGGAAAAAGCCAAAATCTTATATTTTGATGGTGGAGCGAAATGAAGTGCAGGAACGGCTCTTGCGCGAACGAGGCGTCGAGCCGATTGTTTCGGAAGAGGATGATGCAAGCCTGGGCCTGATTCATTTTTTCGAAGCACTTCTACAGGCAGTTCGATCTGATTATTCTGACGATGGACAAATACAAAGCAGTCCGCAACTACCTGCAGGAACGAATGCCGGGGCATGATCTTAGCGATATACAAGCGACGGCGGTGCGTCCGTTCGGCTTCCTCCTGCGGAAGGACGACATGAGCTATGCCCTGGAGTTTGAGACCGATTTTCTGGCTGAACGAGACGTGCCTGCGATTCTACACACGTTGGATGAGTGGCGTGTCTTGGAGGAGATTTGCAGAGGTGAGGGACTTCGGTATGTCGTTACGAAAAGGGGATTGCGCCTGGATTCTTCCAATTAGTCCTCATACTGGATTTTGCTTTCTTTGACCGGCTTTTTCGAGCGGCGAGAGCCCGCGGCGCGCTTCCACCTCTCCAGCCCTGAGGGAATGACGAGACCACTGGCTGTATCCCAAGCCTCCCATCCTGTTGATTGCTCGGCCACAGCCCTGGCGGCGGTTTTTGCTGAGGCATAGGTACGCAGTTTATGCGCGTCCAGCCCTAATTGAACCCGATCGGCAGGCTCGGGGCGAATCCAAAAGGTTCCCATCGGGCTTTCGTACGTAAACAGAACAGATTTCATAAATTCAGGGTGATGCCAACTCGCGAACAACAGCAGCTAGTCCGGTGACCGCCCGCGCCATGCGGTCGTAGTCGAGCTTATCCGGCGTGTCTTCAGCCGTGTGGTAGTAGGGGTAGCGATAGGGGGCGGTGTCGGTAACCATAAGCGCACGATAACCGAATTGCCAGAAGGACCAGTGGTCGGACCAGCCGACGCCTGGGATGGAGGAGGGTGCGGCCGCTCCCTGAGCCGGGAGGGAGGTTCCCCGGCGGAAGGTTTTTAGTACCCGTTGCAGGAGCAGCGCAGACCGGATATCCGCCACAAAGCCAAGAAAATTACCACGGTCCGGGTATCCCAGGTGAAGCCCGACCGGATAGGTTTGTGATCCCGGTTTTTCGGAATAGTAGCCAATGGTTTCGAGCGAAAGCATGGCGGCGATTTCTTCTTTTCTTTCGCGGCAACGTTTGGCGTATACGTGGCTTCCCATGGCTGGACTTTGAAAATAGGGCGGTTCTTCATTCGCAAAGAGAACCCAGCGAATACGGCGCGCTTGCGGTTTGCCTGCGAATTGGCGGGCAAGTTCTAACGTAGCGGCCACTCCGCTGGCGTTATCGTTAGCGCCCGGCAAACCACCGGCTGTATCGTAATGCGCTCCGACCACTAGTACCGCGCCGCTTTCGTGGGCACCGCCGAGTTCCGCTTCAATATTTGCGAAGGTTTGACCATCGGCCTCGTAGGTTTGCCGTGCCGGAGCGTAGCCGAGCGCGCGCAGTTGTTCCTCGATGTAGTCTGCTGACTTGCACAGGTTTTGATAACGGACAGCGTTCCGGCCTCCGATAGTTTGGGAGAGTGTTTGGACGTGTTTCCGCAGATAAGTTCGCGTTTGCGCCTCGTCCGGTGTTAATGAGGGTAAGATATGCTCTCTGAGTTTGCCTCCCATGCTGGTCCAGTGTCCAAAACCAATAGCTGCCAAAGTGCTTAAAATGCCGAGTCCGAAGGCTACACGGAACAACCGCACCAGGATTAGACGTGCTCTAGCTGATATTCATCACATATTTGCGCGTAAGCTGACTGTGGATGTTCCTAATTGCTCCAGGCTGGTTTCATGCGAGTTAATGGTAGATAATGACATTCCTGCGAATTACTGGTGAAGCGAGGCCAGGGTGAGCGCGCCGCTACACTCCGGTGACGAGCTTTCCCGCTTAAGACATGAGGCGCAACTGTTTCGTGTCGTTGTTGATGATACGCCAGACTACGCATTTGTTCTCTTTACTGTCGAAAACCGTGTACTGGCTTGGAATCTGGGAGCGGAAAGAATATTCGGATATACCGAATCAGAAGCTCTTGGCACTCATGGAAGCATTTTTTTTGTTCCCGAAGACATAGCAAAAGGCGCGCCGGAAGGAGAACTGATAAAGGCCAGACAGGACGGCAGAGCGGAAGACGACCGCTGGCATTTACGCAAGGATGGTTCGCGATTTTGGGGTAGCGGCATTATGCGGGCTATCTACGACGATGCGGGGCAACTAGAAGGCTTTGTCAAGATTCTGCGGGATTTGACGGAGCAAAAACGGACCCAAGAGGCTTTGCAGCGCAGCGAGGAACGATTCCGGCTGTTTGTCAAGCATGTGACCGATTACGCTTTGATTCAGGTCGATCTCAACGGGCATGTTGTCGCGTGGAACCCTGGCGCACAACGCGTTACGGGATATACGGAGCAAGATATCTGCGGAAAGCACCTTTCCATCCTATGTACCCAGGAGGACGTTGATGCGAAATTCGTGGAACAAGAACTGCAAAGGGCGCTCGAAACGGGAAATACGGAAGAAGTCCGCTGGATGGTGCGCAAGGACGGAAGAAGATTCTGGTCACGGTGGGTCACGACCGTGATCCGGGATGGCAACAATCAACCGCGCGCCTTTGCCAAAGTGATGCGGGATGAAACGGAGCGAAAGCGGGCGGAAGAGCGCCTACGAGCTTCGCTTCTTGAAAAGGACGTGCTTCTGCAAGAGATTCACCACCGGGTGAAGAATAATTTGCAGGTAGTCGTGAGTTTGCTGAGCCTTCAGGCAAACCGAATCAACCGTCCTGATGTGATCGAGATCTTAAACGAAACACAGAACCGGGTCCGGGCAATCGCGGGGATTCATGAAACTTTATATAGTTCGCCCGATCTGTCCAGTATTAGCTTCAGCGAATACATGGATCAACTGATCCGGAACCTATTTACGTTTTATGACGTAACGAGTAGTGACATCAGCCTGAAGATTGAGGCCGATGATATGGCGCTGGATATTACGCAAGCGATTCCGCTTGGTTTGATTGTGAATGAGCTAGTTACCAACGCTCTGAAGCATGCATTTCCGGCAGGCCGTACCGGCATGGTCCAGGCGACCTTACATTATCTGGAAGATAATTTCACTCCGGACGAAACGCTGGATGAGGGATCGGCCGTTCTTACGGTAGAAGATGATGGAATTGGACTGCCGGCGGGATTTGACGTTCAGGAGCAGGAATCGATGGGCATCTACTTGATCAGAATTCTTACCCGCCAACTGCGAGGCGCGCTTCAGGTTAGTCAAGGCGGCAAAACGCAGTTTCGTGTTGTCTTTCCGTTGAAGCCTCCTCAGTAGATCTCTATGCCCAACACAAAAATTCTTGTCGTAGAAGATGAAGTGCTTATCGCGGAGGATCTTCGGCTTATCCTTAAGCGCCTGGGTCACCAGGTGGTTGGCATGGCGTCTTCCGGCACCGAAGCGATACGGAAGGCTGACGAACTGCATCCGAATTTAATTCTAATGGATGTCCGGCTACAAGGCGCCATGGATGGCGTGGAGACAGCGCGGAGGATAAGGAGCAAAGCCGATATTGCTGTTATTTACGTCACGGCTCATGCTTCCACTCTGGCTTCTCTGGAACTCCAAAATCGCTGTGCCCGCTTGGCAAAGCCTTTCTCACCTTTACAACTGCAGACGGCTATTGCTGCCGTCATGAGCGAGACACAAAAGCAAGCTCAGTGAGATTTCCGGGAAATCGATTCGTAAAATGCGCGGAGGCGTGCTGCATATTCGGAACCTGCCGTATCTAGGAGATCGTTGTGGTGCGCGCGTGAAACCGGCCAGAATTGCTTGGGCTGATTTGCCGTCTGGAAAACAGCTTGGCCTTGCGAAAATGGCACAACTTCATCCGCATCGCCATGAATGATCAGCAATGGCACATGTACGCGTGAGATTTTGCTGTATGTATCGAACCCATGCGCCAGAAGCGGACCTACGACCGGCAGGACTGTTCCAGCCATCGCCCTCAACGATTTTAACGGCGATTCCAGGATGAGACCCGCGCACTGTTTGCGCGTAGCCAGATCTACCGCCACAGCCGTCCCTAAAGATTCGCCTTGCAGGATAATTCGATCCGGCGCATAGCCGAGCGCAAGCAGATCAGCATAAGCGGCATGGGCGTCTTCGTAAAGACCTCGTTCGCTGGGGTGTCCCCGGCTCTTGCCGTATCCGCGATAATCGACGACGAGAAACGCAGATCCGGCTTTCAAGATTTCATGCGCATGATCGATTCGATGCGTTATGTTGCCAGCGTTGCCGTGAAGGAACAGCGTTGCAAAGTGCGCGCCAGACCTTGGGAACCACCAAGCATTGAGTTGCGTGCCATCCGCGGCTTTGAACCAGCGATCCTGCGCTCCCGCATCTCTTTGCAGGTCCCATGCGCCTTGGGGGTACGGCATCGGGTAATAGACAAACTGATTGACCACTGTTTGGAGCATGGCGCCAATGAATATTACCAGGACCAGCACGATGCACCCACGGATGGCACGCGACATACGATGGCATTGCGGACTCTATGGAGCACGCCGTCCTTTGGCGGAACCGGCGTACTCTTTCCGGCTTTAGCAAGGAGGGAATAAGCCGGATCTACTTGCCCTGACCGTTGCGACTGGGCTGATGCTGCTGATTCGTTGTGTTTGAGCCTGCGGCAGTACCGGCTGCTCCTGTCGTGGAAGAACCGGAAGAGGCGCCGGTTGTGCCGGTTGCGCCGCCGGTCGTATTTCCTGTTCCATCTCCGCTAGAGGCGGAACCGCTACCTGTACTGGCTGTGCCGCCCGCTGTGCCGCTCTGGTCGGTAGTAGTGGCACCGGAACCATTTCCGGGGCCGCTGCTACAGCTTTCAAAACCTACTAAACAAAACGTGATTGCGAGGATCATTATTCCTTTTCGCATAAACACCCTTTCGTCGCCGCCTATTAGGAGGCACTCAAATTGCAGAATTTTTGTCTGGACTACTGGTTCAGCCCACTGACTGTTAGACAGCTAAGCTCATATGCCATTGCCTCGTAAGATCAGCAGTTTAGGGGTTTTTCTGAAGGTATTCCTCTGGTCTAAAGCCTCTTCCGAGGGCCAAACAAGTTCTGCCGGTAACTTTCCCACCTTGCATTCATTCAGCGAATTTAGTTCGCACGTGAATTTGCCTTTCCGGAGTCTACAGGGCATGATTTATCGAATAGCATTCGCGAAGAGATTTCAGTCGGATGGCACGGAGTCGGTGATTGATCCATCTTCCGAACTGGATACCTATCTTCCTGATGGCGTAGTTGCCGAAAAGGAGATGGTTGAAAGGTTTGAGCCTGCGGCTCAACACAGCCAGGAAGTTCTCGACGAGGATGATGCATTTCTTGGGCTGGCTACGGCGGAGGTTTGGGAATACGACGTGATCGATGAGCGGGCGCAGGAGTTCGAGGACGCGATCCGAAACTCTCAGACGGTCATGGAATTTGAGGTAGTTGATAATACTCCGACTACCGCCGATGAGGTTACCGGAGTGGTGCTGGGCGATGGCGATACCCGCGCACCGGATCGCTTCACGAGCGGTGAGGTTGTCACACGCGGAGGGTCCGGCGTGCGCGGCGTTGATGACGGGCCAGGAGGCCAGATCACGGGCGACCCAAGCGCGGGGGGCATGGGGCCGGGCCGGCCTTACCTCAGCTTGGACGAGGCAGAGGGAGCCGTCAACAGTGACACGGGTATTGACGATTTGAACATAGTAAGCGTGGAAGATCCGCGATTGGGGCTGACAGACTACGGTGATGTTGGGCCCGATGACTGGGCGGCCAATACGGGGCCGACGCGAACACCGGAGGAGGCGTTGCCCACAAGCAGCCTTCCCGAAAAATCAAGTACGCCCGCGCCCGGCAAGAAAAAATAGTCGAGCGCGGGGTTGGATTTTAACTTTCTCGTAACTTTGGAATGTAGAACGGGACTGGTCCTTTCTCATACTGCCGGTAAACATCGCCGTATGCGGCGCGAAGCCGAAGCTCCTCATGCCAGGAACCTATGATGAGGTAAATAGTGCTAACTGCGTTGTATGCGGCGAGATTCGTTGTTTGCCGGGGGTTCAGCCATAAAACGATCAAAGGGACCAAGTTTAAAGGATGTCTGCTGAATCTGAATGGACCTGTTATTTGAAGAGAGTTGTGTTCCTTTAATGCAGGTCCTTGGGCTTCCGGCTCGGGCGCAATAGAATTTTCTTTGCTTAGTAGCTGCCGTAAAGGGCGAATGCCGAGAATCTCAAGCATCCCCACTTCATAAGCCGCATAGACGGCCCAAAAAATGCCGATTCCCTGCAGGAGATGAAATGGGACTGCGGCTATGCCTTGCATTTGATACAGAGTTTTGCCCGGCTGGCGGCGAATGTAGGCCACCAGCGGGATGATCGTAATCACTGATTGCACCAAGTAAAACGGCCGGTAAAGAGCGTTCCGGTAACGAGGCCCGATGAGGGTTCTGCGTCATTTGCTTGGCTTTGCGGCTGGCCAACGCGCTATGGATGAAGGCATAGACGGCCGTTGCCGCGCAAACTTTAAGGAAGCTTTTTCGCCACATAATCTGAAAGATGCCGCCGAATATTAGGGTCGCAAACTCGGGTTTCCGCCTTTTCGATTTTTTGCGAACCTTTTACGGATTTATACGTATTAGGCATACGAATGGCAATTCGAGCGAAACGACGACGGTGGTTCTGGGTTCTGGCGATCGTTGTTCTGGGCACGGTATCGTTCTTTTCGGTAAAAGCAATTGGGCGTAAACCGACAAAGATCGATCCGGACAAGTTGGCCAAGGCGGAACGAATTGACCTGGTGCGTTCCGTGGTAGCGACAGGGAAGATTCAACCGGTCCGGCAAGTCGAAATTAAGTCTAAAGCCAGCGGAATCATTCAGAGCCTTCCGGTTAACTTTGGGGATTACGTTCACAAGGGACAGGTTCTTTGCGAACTGGACCGGAATGACCTCCTGCCTCGATTGAATGAGGCAAGAGCGGCTCTGAGCGTGAACCAAGCACAGATTGAGAGCGCCCGGGCGGACCTGGAGCGGTACAAAGTGGATGCAGCTGGACCGGATGTGGAGTTTCTGAAGCGCGACCGCGACCGGGCAGTGCATCTTTTCGGTGAAGGACTGATTGCCGGCGAGAAGCGCGATGAGGCAGAGAGGAATTATGAAGTCGCTTTGAACAAGAAGACTTCAGCAGCCGCGAATCTCCTTACGGCCAAGGCTGCTATTACAAAAGCGCAGGCACAATACGATCAGCAGAATGCGGTGGTGGCGCGAGCAGAAGAAGATTTGCGGAACGCCACGATCATCTCGCCCATTGATGGAGTGGTGCTGTCGCGTGATAGCGAGGTGGGCGGTGCGGTCAGTTCGATTCTGACGCAAGGCTCGGGCGGCACGCTGATTATGACGTTGGGCGACCTCGATGAAGTTTATGTGAAGGGCAAGGTGGATGAGAGCGATATTGGACGGGTGTATCTCCAGCAGCCCACCCGGATCACGGTTGAGTCCTTCAAAGATCAAAAGTTCGCCGGTAGAGTGACGAAGATTTCGCCGATGGGAGTCGAAAAAGACAACGTCACTACGTTTGAAGTGCGTGTCTCTATCTCAAACGAGTCGCACAAGCTGCGGGCGCTGATGACCGCAAACGCGGAGATTATTCTTGAAGAGCGCAAAAGTGTTCTGACCATACCGGAAGGCGCCGTGCTTTATGCGAAAAATAAGGCCACCGAGGTGGCGGTTCCCGATCCTGCCAGTGAATTGGGAAAACGGCGCATTCCGATCACGACCGGGATCAGCAATGGCGCTCGGACACAAGTTATTAAAGGACTGGCAGAAGGTCAGCAAGTCATTCTTCCTTAATGCCTTATTTACAGGAATTGCTCCGGCAGGTGTTCTCCAGCTTGTTGCGAAACAAGCTGCGGAGCTTTCTGACAATGGCTGGTATTGCCTGGGGTATTGCGTCCATCGTAATTATTGTGGCAATGGGCGATGGATTTAAAGAAGGCCAGCGGAACAGCATGAAGGGCCTGGGCGAGAACATCGTCATCCTGTTTGGAAGGAGAACGGAGAAGCAGGCGGGCGGGCAGCGGGCGGGCCGACGGATCAGATTGACGTATGAGGATGTCCAAGCGATTCGCGAGCAGTGTTACTTAGTGGAGTACGTTGTAGGCGAGATCGAGAGCAAGAACCGTGCAACGAGTCCTTACAACAGCGGTTCCTTTGATACGGATGGGGTTGAGCCGGATTTTAGCAAGCTACGGACAGTTCCGGTTGAGGCGGGAAGGTTTATTTCTGAAGAGGACAATACGGAGGGCCGACGGGTTGCCGTGATTGGCCCGAAAGTAAAGGTTCAGCTTTTCGGGAGCCGCCAGGACGTCCTAGGGCAGCACATCGCCATCAATTCCCTGCCCTTCGAAGTGATTGGGTTGCTTGCCGATAAAAACCAAAATTCCAGCTATAGCGGCCGTGATGAGACGAAAATTTTCATTCCGTATCAAACAATTGTTCGGGACATTCCGCCGAAGGAGGCTTATTATTTCAGCGGATTGCTGGACGACATTATCTATAAGCCACGCTCGTTGGAAGAGTTCGAAGCAGCGAGAAAGCAGGTGGTGAGAACCATTGCGCGGAATCATCGGTTTGATCCTCTTGATACGGGAGCGCTTGGGATTTGGGACACGGTTGAAAACGCGCAGCAGGTGGATGCCATTTTTGAGTCGATGACCGTGTTTCTAGCCGCGATTGCATTAGTCACGTTGAGCTTGGGAGGGGTGGGCGTGATGAATATCATGCTCGTGACTGTGAGTGAGCGGACTCGCGAAATCGGCTTGCGGAGGGCACTGGGAGCGACACGGCGGCGCATCCTGGTAGATTTCTTGACGGAAGGCGTATTGCTGGCGGTTGTTAGCGGCTCGATTGGTTGGGCCATTGCTTTCGGGCTTTCCTCATTATTGAAGCTGGTGAAGATGCCTGATATGTTTCCGGGGTTGCCGGTTACGATGACAACGACATTATTGTCATTTGGCGCTCTTGGACTGATCGCGATTGTTTCGTCTCTTCTACCGGCATCGCGGGCGGCAGGGCTTACTCCGGTTGAGGCGCTTCGCGACGAGAGATAGAAAATTGTGCGATTGCGATCAATCGGCAGAGAAGCGATAGCGGCCCTGAAATTTAATCGCCAGCGGAGTCTACTGACCATGTTGAGTCTGGCTTGGGGTGTCACCTGCTTTATCATCCTTTACTCCTATGGGGAAGGGTTTGGGACGGCGCTAACCACCTCGTTCAAAGCTGTCGGGCAAGACTTGATTTTGATGTTTGGCGGACAGACTTCCGCACAGGCGGGCGGGATGCGGTCCGGGCGCGTGATTCGACTGGAAAGAGATGATGTCGAGGTAATCCGAGACACCGTTCCTGCCGTGGCCGCGATTTCGCCGGAAGTTCTGATGCGGCGGACTCCGGTGACGCATGGGTACCGATCGCAAAATATGACCATCCGTGGCGTGGCACCGCCGGATTACGGGAAAGTCCGTAATATGACCGTCAGTTCAGGCCGGTGGCTTTCCGCAGAGGATGAGTCGCAGAAGGAGAGGGTCGCGGTTGTGGGCGCAAAGGCGGCTGAGAAACTTTTCGGGGAAGCGCCGCCCATAGGCGAAAAAATTACGGTGCAGGGCATGCAGTTTCAGATTGTCGGAGTGCTTAAGACGAAGATTCAGATTTCGAATTACAACACGCCTGACAATGAATGTGTTTTTATTCCTTACGGGACCATGTCGCTGCTGCGGGATGTGAAGTATCCGGAGGACATTGTTTGGACGCCCACGAACCCAATTTTCCGCGCGGAAGCGGTAAAGCAGATAAGGGCTACGCTCGGGCGGCTGCACCATTTCTCGCCGACGGATGAACGGGCTATTGAGGTGATTGTTTTTAACGAGTTCATGAAGCAGATTGACGGGATGACTGCTGCGCTGCGCATCCTTCTTGGCCTGATTGGAACCATGACGCTGGCGATTGGAGGAGTCGGGCTAGCGAATATCATGCTCGTGTCAGTGACACAACGAACACGCGAAATTGGCGTGATTAAATCGCTGGGAGCGACAAAGCGTTCCATTCTCCTTCAGTTCTTATTGGAGGCAATGACGATTGTCACAATTGGCGGCATTCTGGGCGTTGCTTTGGGATTTGCCGTAACGATGGGGATCGGCTCACTGCCGCTGTTGGGGCCTTTGTTCAAAGATACGAGCGGAACTGGGGATATTCACCTGGGTATTTCGGTGTTTGCCGTGGTTACTTCGACGGTCCTGCTGGAGATTGTTGGTTTAATTTCGGGGTTGCTGCCAGCAGTGCGAGCTTCGCGGCTGGACCCGATCGAGGCGTTGCGGTATGAATGAGTAGCGGGAATTCGTTATGCTTCGGTGTTGGCAAATGGTTCTAACGGCTGAATGTTGGCACGCGGCGCTGGGTTTCGGGCTTCTTCAGCCTTAAGATCCTCAAAAATTTTCTTTAAATCATAACCAAAACGCGCTGCGTACTCAGCACGGTAAGCGTAGAGTTCTTCCATGATCTCATCCGTCGTAGAAGCTAAGTCCCATAAGTTCTTCGGGAGTGCAGATGGTGGTTGGTTTGTAGCCATAGCGTTGAATAATTTCTGTAGCCGCTCGTTTGATCTGGGCGTTATTGATGTGCTTAAAATTCCAAGTTAACAGGTAGTCACAGCCATATACCGTCGCGACGGCCAGATGAGTGGCATCATTATCTGCTTTCTTGGGGAAAGGACCACCATCAACTAATCGCTCCGCAATTTCTAATATACGCCCATTCAAGGGCAATAAAGGTATACCCTTGTAGGATCGCTGAACGCTCTTTCACGGCTTCCTGATTGCCTTGCAAATACTCCCGATGGACTGTTTGCGACACAAATAGATCAAAATGTTGCCGTTCATCAGCCCACCAACGTTGACTTATAATTTGATGTCGAAGAGTTATCAGGTCTAATACTCTTTCACCGAATAAATGATATGATGCGTTTGCTTAAAGTGCCTGTGAATAGGGCTTTTCGTGCGACTCCCAAGTTTCCTCTTTTCAGTGAAAGAGTATA
>JBJMGL010000175.1:0-16036 GCA_045807985.1 Bryobacteraceae bacterium | reverse complement strand
TGAATTGTCCTTAATCGTTGGTAGTTCCACGGGCCAACGGTGGAAGAAGGTTGAACTGTCTGCCATTGCAGGCGTGCGCCGGAATGGGATATTTGGTCAACAGCGATACTGCCGGGAACCACGGCAGGCACTTGTGCATAGGCGATGGTAGCCGTAAGGAAGAAAATAAATCTTTTCACGTTGATTCGCCTCGGATGTTACTGGCGGACTGTTACACGTCTTCATGAAAAGTGGTTCAACTTCTAGCAAACAAGGCACTTCGATGTCAAGCGAATCCTGTTACTGTGTTTTGAGCACGACTTGATGCTTTGCTCAAACCGTAGCTGGAACCCGGCGGCGCGAAGCAAGAAGGTGAGCTAGGGCGCGGCAGTCATCCGCCATTTGCCTGAACTGCTCGGGATCAAGCGACTGATATCCATCGGATAAAGCGCGTTCGGGTGTGGGATGTACCTCGACGATTAATCCATGAGCGCCTGCTGCAATGGCAGCCAGGGCCATGGGGGCAACCTTGTCTCGTTTGCCCGTCCCATGACTAGGGTCAGCAATAATCGGCAGATGGCTGAGACTCTGGACGGCGGGTACAACGCTCAAATCCAGTGTGTTGCGCGTATGATCAGCAAAGGTGCGCACTCCGCGCTCACAAAGAATCACGTTGTAGTTGCCTTCCGCGAGAATGTATTCGGCGGCCATCAGGAACTCTTCAAGAGTAGACGACATGCCACGCTTTAACAAGATTGGCTTTCGGGAACGGCCAGCGCGCCGGAGTAAAGAAAAATTCTGCATATTGCGCGCGCCGATTTGAACACAGTCAGCATACCGCTCCACGAGGTCGAAAGTCTCTACATCGATGGCCTCGGTAACGACTCCCAATCCTGTTTCTTCACGAACTTCGGCCAGGTAGCGCAGGCCCTCTTCACCTAAACCCTGAAAAGCATAGGGAGATGTGCGAGGTTTATAGGCTCCGCCACGTAAAAGCTGCGCTCCAGCGGACTTGACGGCGCGAGCCGATTCCATGATCTGCTGCCGGCTTTCCACCGCGCATGGCCCTCCGCAGAGGACGATCTCACCACCCCCGACAGCCACCCCGTTCACGTAAACAATCGTATTGTCGGGCTTGGTTTCCCGGCTGACCAGCTTGTAGGCTTTTGATACTCGAATGGCTTCCGCAACGCCGGGAAGATCCTCAAATTCGGCTGCATCTACCGGTCCATTGTTTCCAGTAATTCCGATAGCGGTACGTTGCTCGCCAGGGATGATATGCGGCTTAAATCCAAGTGACTCGATACGTTTGCACACACGGGCGATATCGGCAGACGTTGCCTGCGCTTTCATGACGACTAGCACGTTTGAAAACCTCTAACCAACTAGAGTAACGAATACGACAGCCCTAAAGACTGGACTACCAATGTTTCACAATAGAGGAGTTCACCTGAATGAATAGCTATTTGTGTGTGTTGGTGGGCGGAGGAGTCGGTTCGCTTACGCGGTACCTTGTGGGAAGGGCATTTGTACAACGGTTTCCAAACCTAAACTTTGGGCTTGCCACCTTCTTTGTTAATGTCACGGGATCATTCTTGATCGGCGTCTTGATGACCCTGTTAGTTGAGCGGCTTCGCCTGCCTCATTATTGGCAGTTAATCGGGGTGGTAGGCTTTTTAGGCGGCTATACTACTTTTTCGAGTTTTGAATACGACGGGTATCTTGCAGCTCGCGGCGGACATCATCTGACTGCGCTGACTTATCTAGTGAGCAGCGTGGTCCTGGGATATGCAGGTGTCTGGCTGGGAGCATTTCTGGTGACAAAGCGTCCATGATTTCTGAAGTCAGTTCTTCTCATGCTGTTCAACAAATGGGTAGCTCACATTTTTCGCATCTTCCATTCCGCAATTCCGTTCACCTTTCACAACCCGAAGCGTATGACCTAATGCGTCGCATGCTGTCGGGTGGGATGGGCACGGAAGAAATAGCGGACGTATTGAATTTTCTCCGGCGAAAGGGCGAAACGGTTGCGGAGTTGGTAGGATTCGCGAACGCCCTTCGGGACCTAAGTGAGCCGGTTGACCTTGGCCAATCCGAAGAACCGTTGCTGGACACGTGCGGAACAGGGGGTGACGGCGCCTGCACCTTTAACATCTCGACAGTGACAGCATTTGTTGTAGCTGGCGCGGGATTGCGTGTGGCTAAGCATGGAAACCGGAAAATCTCCAGTCAATGCGGCAGTTCGGATTTACTGGAGCAACTCGGTATCCCTATTCATCTTTCATCAGAGCAAGTGGCTGATTGTATCCGGCAAGTCGGGATCGGCTTTCTCTATGCGCCGCTGCTTCATCCAGCAGTGAAGTATGCGCAAGAGGCGCGTCTATTGCTGAAGGGCAGAACGG
The DNA here is from genome assembly GCA_045807985.1 of Bryobacteraceae bacterium. GTDB lineage: Bacteria > Acidobacteriota > Terriglobia > Bryobacterales > Bryobacteraceae > Bog-105. The sequence goes on along the minus strand of JBJMGL010000175.1, from coordinate 13,655 downwards.
CATTCAATCTACTGGGGCCGTTGACGAATCCGGTACGCGCTCGCGTGCAGTTAATAGGGGCCTTTTCAGTTCGTGCGGCAGAGATGCTGGCTCAGGCTTCGGCGCGCCTGGGAATTGAGCGCGCTTATGTAGTACATGGCGCGGATGGGTTGGACGAGATCACCACTACCACTCATACGACAGTTTTCCAGGTAGAAGGCGGGAGTGTTCAGAAGGGGCGCTGGTCGCCTGCCGATTTCGGCCTTCAGCCAGCTTCGCCCGAAGATCTGAAGGGCGCTGGTCCTGAAACGAATGCAGCCATTTTTCATGCCATCTTAGGCGGTGAATTTGGTCCGCAACGCGACATTGTTGTGGCAAACGCGGCGGCTGCTTTGCTTCTGGCGCAGCGGTTTGAGGATCTGAAAGGCGCGGTTGCCGCAGCCGTCGAATCAATTGATAGCGGCGCGGCACGGCGGAAATTCGATGAGTTGAAGGAGTTTACGAAAGAGCTCAATCATGAAAGCGTTTGAAATTGAAGAGTTCGGAACTGACAATTTAGCGCTGGTTGAGCGTGAAATGCCGCAAGTTTCTCCTGGCCATGTTCTGGTAAAGATGACTGCCGCTTCACTCAACTATCGCGATCTTATGGTCGTAAAAGGCCAATACAACCCTAAGATGAAGCGTCCTATGGTCCCGCTCTCCGACGGCGCTGGCATTGTGGAGGAGATTGGCCCGAATGTGACTCGTTTTCAGAAGGGCGATCATGTCGCTGGCTGCTTCATGCAGAAATGGATTGAGGGTCCCATTACCCGTGAGAAGTTCAGTTCCGCTTTGGGCGGAGCTGTTAATGGCGTATTGCAGGAGTATAAGCTGTTCTCGGAAGAGGGGCTTGTTCCCGTGCCTTCGTCCCTTAGCGATGAAGAGGCAGCGGCTCTGCCGTGCGCGGGCGTGACGGCCTGGCATGCGCTCTTTGAGCACGCTGGGTCAGTGCCGGGTAGCTCGGTGCTGATCCAGGGAACAGGCGGAGTCTCCGTGTTCGCCCTCCAGTTCGCCAAAACCGCAGGTCTGCGGACGATTGTCACCTCCAGTAGCGACGAAAAGCTCGAACGGGCGCGCTTGCTGGGCGCAAATGAAACGATCAACTACAAACGCATTCCGGATTGGGAAAGGGAAGTACGCAAGTTGACGGGCGGCGCAGGCATCGATCACATTGTTGAAGTGGGCGGAAGCGATACCCTGCCGCGTTCCTTGAAGGCTGTCCGGATGGGCGGAGTTATTAGTGTTATCGGAGTCCTTAGCGGCGCAGCACCAAATGTCACACCTGCGGATATGCTGATGAACAGCATTCGTGTGCAGGGTATCTATGTCGGATCACGGCTTATGTTTGAACGCTTGAACCGGGCGATCGACTTGCATGCCATCAAGCCTGTCATTGACCGGGTCTTTGCCTGGACCGAATTCAAGGAGGCCCTGCGCCACATGGAAGGCCAGAGCCATTTCGGCAAAATTTGTTTACGCTTCTAGCATTTGCGGTGCCATTTACTCAGTAAATGGCGCTTCGTCATCGCCCGTGTCCGTAGCGAGATTCTCAAACTTCGTAAAGCGGTTTAAAAACGCCAGCTTCACGCGCCCTGTCGGACCGTTGCGTTGTTTGGCTAGAATCAACTCGGCTAAACCTTTCAGGCTTTCCTTATCGGGCCGGTACACTTCTTCGCGAAAGATAAAGCCAACCATATCAGCGTCCTGTTCGATTGATCCCGACTCGCGAAGGTCGCTGAGCATGGGACGGTGATCTCCCGGCCTCGACTCTGGCGCGCGGCTGAGCTGCGACAACACAAGGAAAGGCACACGCAACTCTTTGGACATGAGCTTAAGTCCGCGCGAAAGAGAGCTGATCTCCTGTACACGGTTTTCGAATCGCCCCCGTCCCTGCATGAGCTGCAAGTAATCGATGACCACCAATCCAAGCTCTTGCTCCGCTTGCAACCGGCGCAGCTTCGAGTGGACGTCCATAAGATTGGTTCCTGCCGTATCGTCGAGGTATAGCGGTGCCTCGACGATTCGGTACATGGCCTCCTGCAAGGAGCGACGCTCGTCCGCGCTCAAGTAGCCAGCGCGGAAACGCTGCTGATCCACGCGAGCCGAAGCGCACAACATACGCGTGAGCAGCGACTCTTTCGACATTTCAAGCGAAAAGACAGCCACTGCCTTCGGGTTTGTGGAACTTGTTGCGACATGTTGCGCAATATTCAGAGCAAGAGCGGTTTTTCCCATAGCTGGCCTTGCTGCAAGGATGAAAAGATCGCCTTCCCGCAAGCCGCCCGTCAATTCGTCAAATTTCAAAAAACCGGTGCTGATGCCCTTGAGTCTTTGACTGGTGTCGAGAAAGGCGTTAATGCCGCCCTCGTACTCGGTAATAATTTGCGCTGGGTTGACGAGCGTGCTGGTTGATTGCGAATCGCCCAGCTTCATCAAGGCATCTTCAACCGCTCCAAGGATTTGGTGCGCTTCGCCTTCAGCAGTAAGACAGCGGTTAATAGCGTCTTGCGAAACGTTAATGATGTTTCGAAGAAGCGCTTTTTCCTTTACAATGGCGACGTAGCTCTCCAGATTGTGAAGCTGCGGCAAACCGTCATCAAGCGAAACCAGATAGCTCAACCCGTCAACGGATTGGAGCTGACCCTGCTTCATCAGTTCATTGGCAAGCGTGACGCGATCGATTTTATCGCCGCGCTCATGAAGATCACCCATGCGCAGGAAGATGCGCTTGTGTTTTTCCAGACTAAAGTCTTCCGGCGCGAGAGTGCCTGCCACCTGAAGGTAAGCAGACTCACTGCTCATGATGGCGCCTAGGATGAAACGCTCAGCGTCCAGATTATCGGGAAGAGCCTGATCGAGGGTAAGATCACGTGCAGCCATAGAAAAGGTGACTCGCTAAACTTAACGCCGGTCCCAACAAAAGTTCAAGAGTAGATCCGGAGAAAGTTGAGTGTTCCACAAAGCCACATTCGGCGGAACAATACTCCGAAGCAGGCGCGTGAACAGCATTTCCACAAACTTTCCTCGAACCATTTTAGGCCAATTTTGTTCTGGAAATCTGCGCGTCCTTTCAAAGCGTGGTCCGTATTAGGGCAGCTTGTTATACTGCGGTTTGTGACGAATCAAGGTCATCGCCATCCCCATCACCATTCTGTGGTGTCTTAACGGCGAGGCTGCGTTCGGTCCCTTTCATCAGAAATGCAACCGGCCCGCCAGAATAGGCGGGCTTTTTTATTTCAAGAGTGAAGAATGAGCGAACTTCTGGATTTTGATAAACAAGGCGGCCTCATTGCCGCGGTAGTACAGGATGCGAATACGCATCGCGTGCTCATGGTCGGCTACATGAATCGTGAGGCATTGGACAAAACGCTGAGCAGCGGGCACGTCACGTTCTTCAGCCGGTCACGCCAAAAGCTTTGGACCAAAGGCGAGAGTTCCGGGCATTATCTCGTGCTGAAGTCGATTGCGACTGATTGCGATGGAGACGCATTGCTGGTGGAAGCCGAGCCGATCGGCCCCGGCGTGTGTCATAACGGTTTTGAGAGCTGCTTCTATCGAACGTGGCAAGACGGACAGTGGAAAGAAACAGACTCGAAAGTTTATGAGCCGGATGCAGTCTACGGAGCAAAGAAGTGAAGCTGAAGATTGGCATTCCAAAGGGCAGTTTGGAGAATGCCACGATCGATTTGTTTCGCCGCGCCGGTTTTACGATTACCACCAGCAGCCGCAGTTATTTTCCGGCCGTTGATGATCCTGAAATCGAGTGCATGCTGATTCGCGCACAGGAAATGGCACGCTATGTCGAGGATGGCGTATTAGACGCGGGCCTGACCGGGCGTGATTGGGTAGAAGAGAATGAAGCTGATATTCAAACCGTCGCTGACCTGATTTATGCCAAGCAGAGTTTCGGGAAAGTACGCTGGGTATTGGCTGCACCGGAAGGATCGCCATTTGAAAAGGTAGAAGACTTGCAGGGTAAAATCATTGCAACGGAACTGGTTGCCACCACGGAACGCTACTTAGCGAGTCGCGGCGTACGGGCGCGAGTTGAGTTTAGCTGGGGCGCTACGGAAGTGAAGCCGCCGGTGCTGGCCGATGCCATTGTGGAAGTGACTGAGACCGGGTCCTCTCTACGCGCTAACAACCTGCGTATTTTAGAAACCGTGCTGGAATCCAATACGCAGCTTATTGCTAACCACGGTGCCTGGGCAGATGAATGGAAACGCCGCAAACTGGAGGACATCAAGCTCTTGTTGGAGGGCGCGATGAATGCGCTTGGCAAAGTCGGCTTGATGATGAACGTGCAGAAAGGCAGTTTGCCAGCAGTTCTAGCGACCTTGCCGGCCTTAAAAACCCCGACAATTTCGCAGTTAAGCGACGAAGATTGGGTGGCGGTTAACACGATCCTTGAAGAGCACACGGTGCGCAATATTATTCCTCGGCTCAAAGATGCCGGAGCGCAAGGCATCGTTGAGTATCCGCTCAATAAGATTGTGATGTAAGGGCTGATGATCAAGATTTCTGATTTCGGGAGTGCCTCCGAACTATCGTTTGCTCGAACCGGTGTTGAAGCTGAGCATCAGCATGTCGTTGCCCCAATTATCGACGCTGTTAAGCGCCAAGGGGACGATGCGCTTCTTCGTTACGCTAAGAAACTTGATGATCTTGGCGATCAGCCTTTGCGTGTGGAGGAAGAAGAGCTGAAGAGGGCCGCTGAGGCGATGTCTCCGGAAATGCGCGTAGCTGCCGAAACAGCCATCGCGAACATCCGCGAGTTTGCGAAGTTTCAGCTGCCTCGCGAGCGCTTCGAAGAGTTTTCACCAGGCCGTAAACTTGGCTGGATCATACGGCCGCTCGATGCTGTCGGCTGCTATGTTCCTTCCGGACGCTACCCGCTACCTTCGACCTTGTTGATGACCGCAGTGCTGGCGCAAACTGCCGGTGTGCCGCGGATCTGTGTGACATCGCCGCGCCCCTCGCAGGAGATCCTCGGGTGTGCGTACCTGCTTAGAATCCCGGAAGTCTACCGGGTAGGTGGTGCGCAGGCGATTGCAGCGATGGCTTACGGCACGGAGACAATTAAACGTGTGGATCGCATCGTCGGACCCGGCAACGCCTATGTTGCTGCCGCCAAAAAACTATTGACGGGCGAGGTCGGAATCGATTTTGTCGCGGGACCAACGGAAATCATGATCCTGGCTGCGGAAGGCGATCCAAAGATTATCGCAGCCGACATGCTGGCGCAGGCTGAACATGACGTGACAGCCAGCGCCATGCTCATTACTACGTCACGCAAGCTTGCTGAAGCTGTCAGTGCGGAATTGGAACACCAGCTTCAAACATTGCCGACAGCGGATGTTGCCCGTCAAGCGATTGATGTGAACAGCCGTATCTACATCGTCCCAAGCATGGAGGCCGCTGCCGCCTTGTCAAACCTATGGGCCCCGGAACATCTCAGCTTGCATGATTCGTCCCTCTTGCCGCTTATAAAGAATGCCGGAACCGTCTTCCTCGGGCAAAACTCACCGGAGTCTGCGGGTGACTATGCCGCTGGCCCTAGCCATGTACTGCCAACGGGCGGAGCAGCGCGATTGCGTGGCGGGCTATCGGCTGCCGATTTTGTGAAAATCATTGCGATTCAGGAGCTTTCTCCATCCGCCTTAAAAGATCTTGCTCCCGCTATTACGACGCTTGCCCGGGCGGAAGGTTTGGAGGCGCACGCACGCGCCGTGGAGGTTCGATCTGTCTGTTAATTCAATAGCCGAAATCAAGAGCAAACCGTATGATGAGAAATCACAAGAGCAAATGTTAACGCCGCGTGATGCTGTTCTCCGCATGGCTCCATATCACCCGCCTTCGGGTGGACGCCGCAATAAGCTTCGCCTCGATTTCAATGAGAACACGGTAGGTGCTCCTCCGCACGTGCTTGACTTTATCAAGCGTTATTTAACAGCGGCCGATCTCAGCATCTATCCCGAATACGAGAATGCTCTGCAAGACTTGGCTCTGCACTTCGGCGTTGGTGAGGATGAACTGACGCTCACGAACGGTACTGATGAAGCGATTCAACTGCTAATCAATACATACGTGAATGATGCTAACCAAGTGCTCATTCTCCGGCCATCTTATGCGATGTACAAGTTCTACGCGCAACTTGCCGGCGCAACAGTGGAAGAAATCGATTACCGGTCCGGAACACTGGCGTTCCCGTTAGAAGAGTTGTTGGAGCGAATTAGCTCGGCTACACGCGCCATCCTGATTAGTAATCCCAACAACCCAACCGGCACGGGTACAAACGGCGCGGCCCTCCAGCGCATTTTAAAAAAAGCCCCCCACGCCGCGGTGATGGTAGATGAAGCGTATTACGAGTTCAGCGGTATTACGATGCTGCCGTCGCTGCATCAACACCCTAATCTCTTTGTCAGCCGGACATTTTCGAAGACCTACGGCATGGCCGCTATGCGCTGCGGTTGTCTCTTTTCGAAAGCTGAAAATATGGAATACCTGCGAAAATCGCAGTCTCCTTACAGTGTCAATGCGCTTGCGGCCATGGCAGCGCGCATCGCCGTACAGGACGAAAAATTTGTAGAAGACTATGTCTTGGAAGTTTTAACGGCACGCGAACTCCTTTATGTCGGCTTCGAGCGCCTGAAAATTTCTTATATTAAAAGCCAAGCAAATTTTGTCTTGTTTCAAGCGGGCGACCGGGCCCTTGCGATTCGGGATGAGCTGAGAAACCGGGGCATCCTGGTCCGTGATCGTAGCTATGAGTTGCCCGGCTACGTTCGAGTAACGGTCGGCACGCGTGATCAGGTGCAACGCTTCCTCGATGAATTGGAGCAGATTTGGTAAGGCAAAGTGAAGCGCCGGACGTTCTTGTGTTCGACATGGACGGAGTGCTTGTCGAGGTCACGGAATCCTATCGTGAAGCCATTCGCGAAACAGTAAAACACTTTACTGGCGAGTTGGTCTCACATGATCTGATTCAAGACTTCAAGAACGCGGGCGGCTGGAACAACGATTGGCTGCTTTCGCAACGTCTCATTGCAGATCTTGGCAAGAACGTGGACTACGCGGAAGTTGTTGAGTACTTCAACGCTGTTTTTCTGGGCCAGAATGGAGACGGTTTGATCCAGAGGGAAAAATGGCTGCCTAACCCAGGGCTGCTCCAGCGTTTAAGAGAGAGAGCCAAACTCGCTATCTTTACGGGCCGTGCTAAGTATGAAGTGGATATTACACTGAACCGTCACGCCGCTGATATCGTTTTCGAGCCGCTGGTTACGGACGATTCTGTCCCGAATCCCAAGCCAGCCCCGGACGGTCTTCGTCTGATTCAAAGCCAATATCCAAACCGGAATATTTGGTACTTGGGTGATACGGTTGATGACGCGCGCAGTGCGCAATTGGCTGGAGTTCCTTTCATCGGAGTTTCCACGCCGCACAACCCGCGCCATGCTGAGATCGCTGATATACTGCGGGGCTTTGGCGCTTTTACCGTGATTAACGATATCAATCAGCTTGAAACATTGGTAAACGCGGCTGGACGGCGAAATTGATGCGTGAAAGCAAGGTCGAACGCAATACAAAGGAAACGCAAATTACGGGATCTCTGCGCCTGGAAGGGGCAGGCATCTATCAGATCACAACTGGCGTGCGCTTTTTGGATCACATGCTGGAGTTATTCACCAAACATGGCGCTTTTGATATGCAGCTCACGGCTAAGGGCGATCTCGATGTTGACCAGCATCATACCGTAGAAGATGCCGGTATCGTGCTGGGAGACTTGTTTGCGAAAGCCTTAGGAGATCGTCGCGGTATTAATCGGGCAGGCTATTTTTTGCAGCCGATGGACGAGTCACTGGCTATGGTTGCCGTGGACCTGGGAGGCCGCCCGGCACTGGTGTTCGACAGCCAGGTGAATGTAGTTCATGTGGGCGACCTGCAGGTTGAACTGCTGGAGGATTTCTTCGGCGGCTTTACCCATCATGCCGGTGCAAACTTACACGCAAAAGTGTTATACGGGCGCTCCAATCATCATAAAATCGAAGCTATTTTTAAATGCTTTGCGCGAGCCATGCGTTACGCTTGCTCGACTGACGAGTGTTTGAAAGATCAGCTTCCTTCCACAAAGGGCTTATTATGACGACGGTGGTTGACTACGGAGCAGGAAATTTGCGCTCGGTTTGTAATACGCTCGAAGCGCTCGATGCTCCTTACGAAATAACGAATCAGCCGGAATCCGTAAACCGGGCCGAAAAGGTCATTCTTCCCGGAGTAGGCCACTTCGGCCAGATGATTCGGGCCCTTGACGATCTCAAACTACGTGAGCCGCTTCTGCAACGCATGCGCGCTGGCGTGCCATTTCTCGGGATCTGCGTTGGCTTGCAATGTTTGTTTGAGGGGAGCGAGGAGTCGCCCGGAAGCGAAGGTCTTGGAGTATTTCCGGGAATGATTCGGCGTTTTAGGGGTGATGCTCGTGTGCCGCACATGGGCTGGAACTCTTTGGAGGCGCTGCGGCCCTCCCGCCTTTTGAACGGCTTAACGGACGAACCGTTCACGTATTTCGCACATAGTTATTATGCGCCGATTATTCCCGAAACTGCCGTGACGTGTACTTATATCCAGCCGTATTCCGCTATTCTTGAATGCGGCAACATTTTTGCTGTTCAGTTCCATCCTGAAAAGTCGGGAACGGTAGGGCAGCATGTAGTGCGCAACTTTCTCCAACTCTGATGCTGGCAAAGCGAATCATTCCGTGTCTTGACGTAACTGGCGGTCGTGTTGTCAAAGGCGTTAATTTCCTCAAGCTGCGCGATGCCGGAGATCCCGTGGAACTCGCCGGGCGCTATAACGCGCAAGGAGCCGATGAGCTGGTCTTTCTGGACATTACAGCTTCCAGTGATGCGCGCGAAATCATGGCGGACATTGTTGCGAAAACAGCGCGGCAGGTATTCATTCCTTTAACGGTCGGGGGCGGCGTTCGCAGCGTGGCTGACGCCCGTAAAATCATTCTGGCCGGTGCGGATAAGGTGAGCGTCAACACAGCGGCGGTGCATCGCCCGGAGCTGATTCGTGAGCTAAGCCTGGAGTTTGGCTCGCAGGCCGTGGTGCTGGCCATTGATGCACGTCACGTTCGTCATGGGTGGCATGTATTCACAAAGGGCGGACGCCATGATGAGGGCATCGACGCCGTCGAATGGGCGCAGCGCGGAGAAGATCTGGGCGCGGGCGAAATCCTGCTTACGTCCATGGATACTGATGGCGTACAAACAGGCTTCGACTGTGCGCTGACTCGTGCGGTGGCCGATGCTACTCACGTGCCGGTGATTGCATCGGGCGGGGCAGGGAAGCCGGAAGACTTCGTGACAGTGCTCACCGAGGGCCGGGCGGATGCCGCTTTGGGCGCTTCTGTTTTTCATTACGGAAAATACACGGTCGCAGATCTAAAGTACGCATTGAAAGAGTCACATATTCCCGTGAGGCCCGTTTGATTATTCCCTGTATTGATCTGATGGGCGGGGTGGTTGTACAGCTTGTCCAGGGTCGTGAAAAAGTGCTGGAAGGCAAATCGCCCGATGAAATGCTGGAATTGTTTGCGCGATTTCCGCAAATCCAGGTCATTGATTTGGATGCCGCCATGGGTAAAGGCTCTAACAGCGGCATCCTGGAGCATTTAGCGCGGCGCGCCACGATTCGTGCAGGGGGCGGAGTGCGCACGGTGGAGCGTGCCCGTGAGTTGGTAGAACAAGGCGCTCACCGCGTCATTATCGGAACATCTGCCTTTACCGGCACTGGCCCGAACTTCGAGTTTCTCAGCAGCCTGCGCACGGCGGTCGGTACTTCCCATCTCACGATTGCGCTCGATAGCAAGTACGGCCATATTGTCGTGAAAGGCTGGCAGGAAGCGACGCGGTGGACGGCTGTTGACCTGATAGCTGAACTGGAGCCGTACTGTTCCGGCTTTCTCTGTACCTATGTTGATAAGGAGGGCATGATGCAAGGCACGGATCTGCCCTGGTTCGAAACACTCCGTAAACGCACTCAGCACGAACTGGTTGCGGCAGGCGGCATTACTACACTGAACGATGTGCAGGCATTATCATCGTTGAATATTCACTGCGCGATTGGTATGTCTATTTATACCGGGCGGCTTCGGTTAGAGGAGCTTGCGGACTTGAACGAACATCTGATTACTTCCCATTGAGTAATAAAAGGTTTGGGACCTTGCGAAACTGCTACTAGGATGCCCATCTTTGCATCTGATATTTATTGACCGGAAAGAGGTGCTTTAGGAATGAGGAAATACCCCCTGCGGTGGCTGGGCCTTGCTGGGTTTTTGGGCTTGTGCTCGTTTTATGTGCTCCAGGCTGCTTCGCATTTTGACTACTCTGATGTGGCAGATGTCGTTACAGGCTCTTCCGCTTTTACTGATTACAGTAAGGAGAAGCCCGGAGTCTTTCGCAAGATTACCGTGGCGGATCTTCCCAAACCTTATGCGACAGAGGGCGTTTCAAACTCTCCTACTCTGATTCCAAAGCCCGATAATGCCTGGCCGCAAGCTCTGCCCGGCTTCAAAGTGGAGCGCTATGCGGAAGGTCTGCATGAACCGCGTGAAATTCGCACTGCTCCCAATGGCGATATGTTTGTGGCGGAAAGCAGGCTTGGCCAGGTCCTTGTTTTTCGTGGCATAACAAGCGAAGGTAAACCGCAAAAAAGGGAAGTCTTCGGCACGGGTCTGCGCAATAACTTCGGAATCGCATTTTACCCTCTCGGCGACAATCCACAGTACGTCTATATCGGTAATACGAATTCGGTCGTGCGCTTCCCTTATCACAATGGTGATCTCAAAGCCACTGGACCTGCTGAAACAATTATTCCGGAACTGCCCACCGGCGGCCATTCAACACGCGATCTTGCATTCTCGCCCGACGGCAGTAAACTGTTTGTGGCGGTTGGCTCTGATTCGAATGTCAACGATCCCGATACGCACCCGCGTGAGTTTCATCGAGCTAACATTCTTCAGTACACGCCCGATGGCAAATTCCAAAAGATCTATGCGGCAGGCATTCGTAACCCTGTCGGCATTGCTGTGAATCCGACCACGGGCCAACTCTGGTGCTCCGTGAACGAGCGCGATATGCTGGGCGATAATCTTGTTCCCGATTACATTACCTCTGTGAAAGAGGATGGTTTTTATGGGTGGCCCTGGTTTTATATGGGTGACCATCAGGACCCGCGATTGGAAGGTAAACATCCGGAACTCAAGAGTAAAGTGATTGTGCCGGATGTGCTTCTGCAGCCGCATAACGCTTCTCTTGAGATCACTTTTTACGGAGGAAAGCAGTTTCCGAAGCAGTATCAGGGTGATGTTTTTGCCGCCGAACATGGCTCCTGGAATAAAGCAAAACGAGCGGGCTACGAAGTCATCCGGGTGCCGCTCCAGAACGGCAAAGCGAATGGCGTATATGAAGATTTTCTAACCGGCTTTGTTACGCCTGAAGGCGGCGTCTGGGGCCGTCCTGTGGGCGTGGCAGTTGCATCCGATGGGTCGCTCATGGTGACTGATGATGGTTCGAAATCCATCTGGCGTGTGAGCTACACCGGCAAGTAGGGCTTTGCTCCCTGTATTTTGTTCTTGGAGGAGACGACGCTGCTGAACCTGTCGCGCTGCTTAATGGTGTGCGTTGCGGGCCTGTTACTAGGGCCATCGGCGGCACGACAAGCACCAGCAAAGCGTAACAGCAAGGCAACTTTACCGGCTCCGTTTAATATAGCTCGGGAGATCAAAACCATTGCTCCCACGTCCGGCTTGCGTTCCCTTCGCGTTATTAGCTGGAATATTGATCGTGGATATCAGCTTGACCAAATAGTGAGCGAAATCTCTAGTCACTCTGTTGACTTGTGCCTCTTACAAGAGGTGGATTGGGGGACGGCGCGTGTCGGCAATGCAGATATTAGTACTGAACTTGCCCGCCGCTTGCATCTCGATCTCGCTTATGCCATCGAGTTTGAGGAACTCAGTCAGGAGCGCAGCAGCCCGGCTTACACTGGTCAAGCTACTTTAGCGCGGCTGCCCCTGCGTCGTTCGCGGGTATTACGTTTCGAAAATCAGTCAGGCTTCTGGAAACCGCATTCCTGGATGCCTTCCTCACTGCCTCTGATGCAACGACGGCTTGGCAGCCGAGTCGCCCTGGTCACGGATCTTGAGTTCGCGGGACAGCCGCTGGTTGTGTATAACGCTCATCTCGAAAGCCGCAGTTACGGGCGTATTCAGATGAATCAACTGGACGAAATACTAGCGGATCTTAAGTCGCACTACCCACCTAACACCTCTGTCATTATTGGCGGTGATCTGAATACGAAGTACTTCCCCTCGGTCTTTCTGCATAAGCTCCAACGTGAGGGCTTTCATAGCGCCACTGGGGAGCGTATTGAGCGATCGCACACCATTGCCATGGCGCTCGATTGGATCTTCATGCGTGGGCCCATGCAATGGGAAAGTGGGGCAGTCCGTAGAGATTGGAAAGGGTCTGATCATTATCCAATCTGTGCGGAGTTGGTTGCCTCACGCTGACACGCTATGTCCTTTGCTGCCTTGCCTAACGCTGTCTTTTTTGCTGTCGCTGGGATCGTAATCTTTGCGATTGCGCTTCTTACGTTGCTACGAGTGCTTCCTGGCCAGCTCTGGAGCCATGCGTTGGAAGGTAATATGGCCGCTGCTCTTATTGTGGGTGCCTTAATACTTGCGGTTGGCTGGATTGTGGCTGCTGCAGTCCACTAAAGTACCTCTAAACAACACTGGTAAGGTTGTGAACTAAAGGTGGAAAAGCTGAGGAAAATTGCTTTCTAAATTAAAAATATAATCCAAAATAGGGCAAATAATAGGCTGCTAATCCTGCTCTGGCTATTTCCACAAAAAGGTGATCTGGAGCCTTGTAGCGTACGGACAGGTCTGTTAATCTAAAGGAGTCGCCAAAAGCAGTATCGTGGCGAAGTGGTTGAAAGCAGAGAAACTAAATTTTGAAAAACTGCTTGAATGGCCGCAGAAACTTTGATATATTGACAGATGTGCGACAGTTAAGTCGCAGCGGGAAAAGGTAGCACGATCTGCTAATGTTAAGTAGATCGGGTTCGGACTTCATAGTAGTTTTGAAGTAGTCCTGTAGTAAATCAATCTACCGATAATTTAGAAGATCCCGAGAATTTTGTGGACTGGTATCGTTGGGAGTCAAGAGATAGCTCCTGGTAGGTATCGTCCAAAACGGCATTCGAGGCCGGCCTGCAGTTTTGTTTTGCGGAAGAGATTCGGCATCGCAGAGCGAGCAGGCGCAGATGATTGACAATCTGGTTGGACGCGAAACGAAGTAAGTAAGAAGTAATTGAATTACGAACGTCAGACTTTTTGAGTAATAACCGGAGCGATAAGTAAGCAGTTCTGCTGGGGACGCTGTGGCTGAGGAATCAGAGCAGGGGAGCCAGCGGAGCGACAAGCAAACAGATCAAACGAGAGTTTGATCCCGGCTCAGAATCAACGCTGGCGGCGCGCTTAACACATGCAAGTCGAGCGAGAAAGGGGAGCAATCCCTGAGTACAGCGGCGCACGGGTGAGTAACACGTGGATGATCTACCTCGCAGTG
>JBJMGL010000174.1:0-3704 GCA_045807985.1 Bryobacteraceae bacterium | reverse complement strand
GCGCTGGCCCGGCTTCTTCTGAAATGTCTCGAAATTTAGCGTTCTTTTCGTTCTCGTACAGGATGGCGCGGTCCTTGTAGTGAATATCGATCCCGAGGCGGTCTACTTCGGGGAAGGCGTGTCCATTAACCAGGAAAAGATCCTTCCAGCCGTCGTTATTGAAATCAAAGAATCCAGTGCCCCAACCGACATAGCGTGTATTATGTCCGAGACCGGCATCGAGCGTCGCGTCGTCGAAATTGCCTTCACCCCGGTTGCGGTATAGCGTTTCAAACTCATCGGAGAAGTTGGTCCGGAAAATACCGGCGTGACCATCTCCCGCATAGTCTGCGGTATCCACGCCCATGCCGGACATGGCTTTGCCGTTTCCATCGAAGGCCACGCCGCGCAGCAGCGCTTCTTCTTCAAACTTTCCTTTGCCTTTGTTGATGTAGAGCAGGGAAGGAGTCTGGTCACAAGCCACGTAGATATCGGGCAGGCCGTCTTCGTTGAAATCACCCGTCAACACGCTTAAGGAATAGTGGCCCTCCGGCTCGGCCACTCCGGATTGGTCCGAGATGTCTGTGAAGGTTCCATCGCCGTTATTGCGGTACAGGATGTTGCGGTCGAACGGCAGACCTTTCGGTCCGCAATTTACTGGGATGCCCCGATAAAAACAGTACGGGTTGGTGCCTGGCTTCGGCGTGGTCGCCGGGTCAAATTTCAGGTAATTTGCCACGAATAGGTCCAGGTGCCCGTCTCCGTTGATGTCGAGGAAAGCGCAACCGGTGTTGTAACGGGTGCGGGATTGCGTTAAACCGGCGCGAACCGTTACGTCTTCGAAAGATTGACCGGCTTTGTTTCGGTAGAGATGGCTGGTGCCCCAGTAGGTGACGAAAAGATCGGTAAAGCCGTCATTATTATAATCGGCGGCGCAGACTCCTTGCGCCCAACCGGAAGAACGCAAGCCGAGCGCCTCCGTTATGTCACGGAAATGATTTTTGCCTTCATTGCGGTACATGCGATTGGTCCCGCCTTCGCCTGACAAGACGAAGAGATCGAGAAGGCCGTCATTGTCGTAGTCGATAAATGCGATTCCGCTGCCGGTGGTTTCGATGATGTACTTCTTGCTGGTTGTCCCTCCATTCGGGAATGAATCGATAATGCCTGCTTTTGCCGCGATGTTCTGGAAATCGGGTTGATAGGACGGGGTTGTGGTAATTGCCGAGAGAGCAATGAGGAAAGAAGATAGTAGACGCAAGCGAGTGATCAGCAATGGGCCAGTTTGGCCGAGTACAACGGACTACTCCACGGTAGCGCGTAAGGGTCGGCGTTACCCCGGGGTAGCATCCTCAAGGCTGATCAGCGCCAGACCCGCCGTTAGCGTAGGAGTATGAACCAAGACAGAGCGGATTCCAAGGAGCCAGAGAAGAATCTGCATGGGACCACGAAACCTGGAATATCTTCGGTCACCTTGTCTGTTTTGTCGAATGGATCTTTCGGCATGACTCTAACAAAAGGATTATGCTTCCCGGTAATCGCGTTCTTCCGCTACTCCGGTTGTTTCTCGCCGAGTTTTTTCAGAAAGTCGGAAAATTCACCTTCGGGTGTTTTTTGGAGTCGATCCAGAACTGCCTTCTCCTCTTTGGCTTTGTCCAGTTGGCCGGCATTCCGATAAGCGGTTAACAAATTGTAGTGGGCGCTTTCGTTAGCTGGCTGCGCTGTTGTTGCCTGTGTGAGGAGGCGGATAGCCTGCGCGTAGTTCTTCTCCTGCAAATGTACTTTCGCGAGTGAGATTTGCGCCTGAACGAAGTTTGGTGAAAGAGTGAGGGCGCGTTCGAAGCGTGTCTTCGCGTCGGCGTAATTATTCTTGACAAGCGCAATTTGTCCAAGTTGAAATTCAGAGGCGCTATCCTCCGGGCTGAGTTTCAATTCCGATTGGAACTCCGTTGCGGCTCCGTCGAGCGCCTGTGCGTCATGGCTCTGCAAGAGAATGGCCCGGCCTAGCCGGAAGTGCAGATCCGGAGCTTTGGGGTTTAGCTCGATGGCTTTCCGGTATTCGGAAATAGCTTCCGCGTAGCGGTTTTGCGTTTCGAAGATTTCGGCGGAAAGCTCATGCACGCGATAGGAGGCAGGGGTTCGCTGGAACATGGCGAATGTCGCATCATTGAACGCTTTCATGTGCAGCTTGGCCGCTGTGTAGTGTACGTCCGCATCGTTGGGATACTGCTTTTGCAACTGATCGGATAAGGCGAAAGCATGGGCGTTGTCGCCGGTGGCCCCATAGCACTTCACCTGAGCCAAGCCGATGAGGCGTTGGAGAACGGGATCTTGCGGCTGCAAAGCGGCCATGCTGAGGAGCGCTGATTTGCAGTCGCCCGTTGCCGCTTGCGCCAGCGCCAGGAAGGCAGAACCGGTGGGGTCTTTTGTGCCTTTCAGCTTTGCAAGAGCCAGGGAGTAGCGGCCCTCTTTGAAAGCAGCTATTCCTTCATCAGCGGCGGATTGGGCGTTCCCGATTGTTGACAGAAGTAAGGCGATTGTGATCTTGCGTTGAAAACCCATCACTCAATTCTTTAGTGGCCCGCATCGTCCAGCGTGAGTTCCGAGTTGTTGAATCGTCCATGCCGTTTGCCCTCGTATAGGCGGAAGCTCAGGATGGGCGGCGGACCGGGTGCAATCGCAGGTGGCGGGGTGACTCGCTTGTCCGGCGTGTCTGGAAGGTTGGCGCAACGGCCTGATTCAGCAATTTGCTGAACGCTTGTCTTTGGCGGTGGCTGCTGTTGCGGATCTTTCGAGAGGAGAACGGCAAGGATGAAAAACTTTGACATCTGCTTTACCGGTTGTTGAGTTCCTGCAGAGCGTGTTGCGCTACCGTGCTGTCCGGCTTGCGGTCGAGTAGCTGCTGCATGGTTTGCCGTGCCCGGTCGAATTGCCCGAGACGGGCGTAGGTTCGTCCCAAATTCAAATAAAGCATATCTTCGTCGGGCGCGACGCGTATGCCGTAGGTGAAGGCGGCGATGGCGTCGTTAATCTTGCCGCTCTGGATGTAGAGCGCGCCTAGATCGTTTACGGCATCCGCGTAATCTGGTTTGAGAGTGATAGCCTGTTCAAAATACGAACGCGCATCATCCAGGCGGTTCTGCTTGGCTAACGCCAGTCCCAATCCATAGCTTGCTTCCGGTGATTGTTTGTCGATTGCTAGCGCCTGCCGTAAATACTTTTCCGCCAAATCGAAATGCTGTTGGTCCAGGTGAATTTGCCCGACGAGCACCAGCACGCGGGCATTTTGCGGCGTTCGCTCCAGCACTTGCTCCAGGTATGGAAGCGCTTGCACCGGATAGCCGGACCAGAGAAAGGCAGCGCCGAATTTGAAAAAATCGCGGCGCGGCTGCACAACGTAATCACTGGGAAAGGGGGTGGCTAGTTTTCGGTGATCGCCCGCTTGGGCGAGGTCAGCTTTGCACTGTTCCGCGGTTGGCGCAGTGGCGTAAACTTTCACGGCTCGACCCGCATCGTTCAACAAAAAGGCCAGCGGCGTGATTAGGGTGGTTCGCCAGTCGAATAGGTAGCGGCGGAAAACTTCCCATTGGCGTTTCCGGTCGGCTGGTCCTGCCGCAAAGTTAATCACATTCGTTGTTATGCCGGGAAGCTTTGGGGTGGGCTCGCCATTCAGCAAAAGCAGCAAGCCGGGGCCTCGCTGCGGTTCGGGCAGGGGCAGGGGTTCG
>JBJMGL010000173.1:0-7609 GCA_045807985.1 Bryobacteraceae bacterium | reverse complement strand
TGTTAAATTGTTCCGCTGGGAAAAGGAAGAGAAGATTCAGAACAAAGCCAAGCTCTGGATTTTGGCTGTTCTTGCGCCATTTTTGATCCTTGGTTTTTATCAGGCGCGCACAAAGGAGAACATCACCAAAGCGAGGATGCTGGCGCGCAGCGCGAACCGGCACCGTTCCACGCTGTTTCAGAACGCCAAAATTTTTGTCGGTGATGGCCGCATTCTTGAAAACGGCGCAGTGCTGATTCGGAATGGAAAAATTGCCGGTGTTTTCGATAAGCCGCCAGCCGACATCAAGTCGTTGAATGCTGAAGTAATCGATTTGTCCGGCAAAACTCTGATGCCGGGCTTGATCGATATGCATGTCCACCTCGGGGCGCCGGGCGGCGTCTACAAGGATTCAAGAAAGTACGTTGATTCGAATGCCGGTCGGCAGCGGTTGGCGGCTTATCTGTATAGCGGTATCACTGCTGTCCGCAGCACGGGCGATTTCCTCGATAACACTCTGAAACTCCGCGAAACGATGCAATCGGGCCAGTATCTCGGTGCCGAGGTATTCTCCTGCGGACCGCTCTTTACTACGGAAGGAGGCCATCCCACGGAGTTGATTAAAGAGTTTCCGGCTCCTATGAGGAAGTCCGCTGAGGAACAATTCGTGCGTCTGCCGAAGACGGCGAATGAAGCACGCAAGCAGGTCGATAATCTGAAGACTGCGGGCGTAGATTGCGTGAAGAGCGTATTGGAGAGCGGCAGTCCGCTCTGGGGAACCTTCAACCACCTGGACGCCGATATCTACCGCGGCATTATCGCGGAAGCTCGGAAAGATAACCTTCCAACGGCGACGCACACAGGAAACGCGGCGGATGCGACCGAAGCAGCCGAAGCGGGAACCAATAGTATCGAGCACGGGTCGATGGCCGATTTGATTCCAAACGAAATTTTTGCCCTGATGAAGAGCAAAGCGATTGTTTATGATCCCACTCTGAGCGTTATGGAAGGAATTGTTAATTCACGCACCGGTAACACGGGGCTGCTGAACCGGGCCATATTGCGGCAAGCAGCGCCTGCCGATCTGCTTTCTGATACACGTGCCCAGCTTGAAAAAACAAGCGACGGCAAGGAGCATGAACAACTGCGGCCCTTGCTGGAGTACTCAAATGCCAATTTAGTAAATGCTTATAAATCCGGTGTAACTTTGATTGCCGGAAGCGATGCTGGTAACATGCTGGTCATCCATGGTCCAACGATTCAACACGAATTGGCTTTATGGGTGAAAGCGGGCATACCCGCAAACGTGGCATTGCAAGCGGCCACTTACAATGCCGCCAAGGCGCTTCGTGCCGACGACCGGATTGGGCTGATTAAGCCGGGACACGATGCGACTCTTGTGATTCTTGATGGTGATCCCACCGTTGACATCGCAAACCTGGAGCACATCTCGACTGTTATCCTGCGGGGTGAAAGAGTAGCGAGATCCGAAGTTCTGAACCAAGATAAACCTTGAAACAGAAACGTGTATTAAAAACACTTGATCGGGTGTTATCAAAAGCCGGACTTGGATCACGATCCGAGGCCCGTAGCTGGATTGGCGGCGGCCGCGTCAAAGTCAACGGAAAAGTAATTCAAACACCAGACCATTGGATTGATATTGAGCGCGACAAGATTTCACTCGATAATAAACCGATCAGCAAAGCCGAGAAACGCTACATTCTGCTGTATAAGCCAAAAGGTTACTTGACAACATATCGTGATCCGCAAGGCCGGCCCACTGTGTATGACCTGCTCCCCGGAGTGGAGCAATTTGTTGGTACGGTAGGCCGTCTCGACTTGGATACCTCCGGTCTGCTTCTGCTCACTAATGACAACATTCTGGCCGAGGCATTAACGAATCCGGAGCACAAAGTTGCCAAGAAGTACCTGGTGAAAGCATCGTCGCTCTTAAGCGACGCGCAACTGCAACAGCTAGCGAATGGCGTCGAACTCAACGATGGATTGACGCGTCCTGCCGTTGTCACGCGAGTGCGCGATTCCGAGAAGTATAGCTTTCTTGAGATCACATTAACCGAGGGACGTAACCGTCAAGTTCGCCGCATGCTGGAGGCTATCGGAAGTAAAGTATTGAAACTGGTGCGCGTCAGCCTAGGCCCGCTCACTCTGGAGGGCTTGCAAATTGGTCAATGGCGGGAACTGTCCGCTTCGGAAGTAATGAGGCTTCGCAATGCCTCTAAACGTAAGTCTTAAACTCAATCACGTCTCCATCCTGCACGACGTATTCTTTTCCTTCTGTTCGGAGTTTGCCAAGCTCACGAGCCCGCGCGAAAGAGCCAGCCGCAATCAAGTCCTCATAGGAAACGCACTCGGCCGAGATAAAGCTCTTCTCAAAATCGGAGTGAATCACTCCTGCTGCTTGCGGAGCTTTATCACCTGCATGGATCGTCCAGGCGCGGCTTTCCTTTTCGCCCGTTGTTAAATAAGTTCTCAGGCCGAGTAAGTAGTAAGCCTCTTGAATCAACTTGCTGGAGCCGGTATCGGTAACGCCAAGCCCCTGGAGATATTCCCCTCGCTCCTCCGCCGACAAACTAACGAGTTCGGATTCGATTTCAGCCGAAACCACAACGGCGCTGGTGTCGTGATGCTCTTTGACATATGCCCGTACTTGTTGAACATACTTGTTACTATCTGCGGTTGCTAAATCCTCCTCGGCAACATTGCACGCAAATAGCGTCGGTTTAGCAGTCAGAAGAAAAAATCCCTTCACTGTGGCTTTTTCTTCCGGCGTCAAGTCAAGCGTCACAATTGTTTTGCCTGTATTAAGATGAGCTTCTAACTTTTCAAGCAGTTCGACTTCCGCAATCGATTTTTTATCTCCGCTCTTAGCGGCCTTTTGGCTTTTGGCTTTTCTTTTCTCGACCGATTCCAGATCCGCCAATACTAGCTCGGTGTTGATGATCTCAATATCGCGAACGGGATCAACTGTATCCATGACGTGCTCAATATTCGAGTTCTCAAAGCATCGCACGACCTGAATGATCGCGTCCACTTCGCGAATATGTCCGAGAAATTGATTCCCAAGCCCTTCGCCCTTGCTCGCTCCCTTGACCAGTCCGGCAATATCCACGAACTCGAACACCGCTGGCACGATCTTTTGCGACTCGCTCAGTCTGGCAAGCACCTCCAGCCGGTCATCCGGCACAGTAACAACGCCCGTATTGGGCTCAATGGTGCAAAACCGGTAGTTAGCGGCCATGGCTTTCCGCGTTTGGGTGACCGCATTGAACAAGGTGCTCTTCCCGACGTTGGGAAGACCAACAATTCCTGCTGTTAACATTCACTTTTATCTTCGCGTACGGCCGTGTTTTAAGTTGTGGATGCCATGATGTGGAAGTGCAGTTCGAAGAAGAACTCCATCGAGTTCTGCCGCCTGATCTTCCGCATCGCGCGCGCCTGATTGAGAAAGCCGTTCAGCACCTGCAAATGATCGAAGCGGCCAATGCATATATGAACCTGACTCGCATCACCAGTCCCCGGGAAGCTGCCATCAAGCATGTTTATGATTCTGTCGCTCCTTGGCGGTATTTCCAAAACGCCCAGCGCATTCTGGATGCTGGCACTGGCGCTGGATTTCCAGGCGTACCCCTGTCGATTGTTTTGCCGGAGGTGCATTTTACGCTTGCTGACTCAATTGGCAAGAAAGCGCGGTTCGTCGATTCTGTTGCGGATGCTCTTGATTTGGGCAACGTTCAGGTGATTGCGGAACGGGCTGAGACAACTGCATTGACGCAGCGAGTCGATACGATTACCGCGCGTGCTCTCGCACCCATTTCACGCCATATCGAGCTCTTTGGTCCAGCGCTAAAAAATGGCGCCCAGTTGCTTCTTTATAAAGGGCCGGATGTAGAAAGCGAAATTGCCGAAGTGCGAAGCAATCGTATTAAAGCCGAAGTCTTATACCGCTACGATCTCCCCGACGGCATGGGAACACGCTCGCTTGTTCATTTGGGTGCTCAAGGGCGCTGAACGCGCATTGCCTCATACGCCAGCACGAGCCATCCTGCAATAAATGCTACTCCGCCGATGGGCGTAATCGCCCCAAGAATCCTGATTCCGCTGACAGCCAGAGCATAGAGGCTTCCTGAGAAAACCAAAATTCCAATCAGCAGTAGCCATGCTGCCCGCGTCTGCCCAGATGATGTCATCGCGCCCGTACGCGCCAAAACCGCAATAAGCAAAATACCGAGCGCATGAACGAAATGGTAAAAAACCGCTTTCTCATAAACCGACATCGAGTAAGGGTCCAATTTGTTCCGTAAGCCATGCGCGCCAAATGCGCCCGCCGCAACCGCCAAAGCCATCAATACGCTTCCGAGCGCAGTCCAATTCATCACCTACGGTTGTAGCAGGCGGGTTTCAGGCTTTTGCGAAAGGCTGCTCTGGTGATGGGCTTTGAGGAGTAAAAAGCTCCGCTCCATTCTCGGTGATGTGCATGTCATCCTCCAGCCGGACTCCGAATTCGCCTTTGATGTAAATGCCCGGTTCATCGCTGAAGACCATGTCCGGTTCCAGCGGTAGCGCATTTCCTTTCACCAAATAGGGCCACTCGTGTTCATCCATGCCCATGCCGTGACCGAGCCGGTGCGTGAAGTGCTTGTAGCCTGGGCCATAACCAGCGTCCGTGATGATTTTGCGGGCAGCGGCGTCCACCTCACCTGCGGGAAGGCCCGGACGCGCGGTCTTCAGCGCTGCCGTTTGCGCTCCATGCACAATATCGAAAACTTTTTTGACCTTATCCGAGGCCTTGCCGAGCACAAAAGTGCGGCTGATATCTGATGAATAGCCATCGACGCTGCATTCGCCATCCATCAGCAAAACAGTTCCTTCGCGGATGATCTGCGGTGTGCGTGATCCATGCGGCAAAGCAGAAAACTCTCCCACCTGCACACCAGCTTGGCCTGGAAAGCCAAGTTGCTTGTGCGCGGCTGACACGAGCGCTCCAAATTCGTTCTGCGTCATGCCGGGCTGCAAACTCTTCCAGGCCGCTTCGTAAGCGGCTACCGTGACCTGTGCTGCCAGCCGCATAAGCGCAATTTCCGCCGAGCTTTTGATCATTCGGCAGCCTGCTGTGACAGGCGTGGCGCTCACAATCTGAACTCCTGGATTCGCTTTGGCAATTCCATTGGAGAAAACAAAGGTAGTCCGTTCCTCTACACCGATCCGGCCTGTTGAAGCGCCTGCGTCCTTAAGACCTTGGGCTACTAATTTGTACGGATCTTCGTCTTCTTGCCATAGCAAAACCCGGCAGGAGTCCCCATCCGGCGCTTGCGAGATTTGCTCGCGTGCCCGGTCCTCCTCGAAAGCCGGGCTTACATAGAAAGGTGCGCCCTTTTGCGGCAATACGAATGTAAACAAGCGTTCGCTGTTCCACCAGCGGATGCCGGTAAAGTATTGCAGAGATGTGCCGCCAATCATGCAGATAGCGTCGATGCGATTTTGCTGCATTAACTGGCGTGCGCGCTCCAGACGGTCCTTGCGTTCCGCGACTGTGATAGGTTTTGCTTCGGATCGCCTACTTTTGAGGGCTGCGATAGCTGGTTGGTTTTGCGCTTCGGAAACTCTGCCGAATGCGAGGGCGGAAACCGCGGATGCTAACAATTGCCGGCGATTCATGGTGGTTTAGTTATCGTAGCTTGTTGGCTGCTTCGCGTCCGGCGTGACTGTCCGGCGCAATGCGGGCTGCTGTTTTCCAGGCATCGGTTGCGTCTTTCAGGCGCGATTGTTGCTTGCAAAGGTCTCCGTAGTAGGAAAAGCTCGCTGCCGCGAATCGGGGTTCGAAAGAACCTCCGCGGACGGCTCCTTGTGCGCGCCTCACAATGAAATTTAAGTCCGATTGGACTTGTTGTTTGCGTCCAAAAAAGCTGGGAAGACTGCGATCAGTGGCGGCACGCACAAAACGAACTTCCAAATCGTTTGGTGCGGCGCTTACGGCGCTGTCCATGAGCTGAACTCCTTGTTTGGATAGTGAGTTTTTCTTCCAGAGCGCCCAGGTGTGTTGCGCTTCCAGCAGCCGCAAGCTTCCGTAATAAACGGTTACGAGAGGATCATTAGGTAATTGCTTGTGCAGTTCGGCGAAGAGTTTGTCTGATTTCTCGCCCGCTACCTTGTCGCCGTAAATGCCCTGGTAATAAAGATCTTTAGCTTGGCGGATTTGCTCGACTTGGGTATTTGTTGGAGCAAAGAGCAATAGGAAACAACAAAAAATCATTTCTGGGTTTGGAGGAAGCGCAGGCTTTCTTCTACATGTACACGGCTTCCGAGCTGCGAATGCGTTGCATAGGCAACGGTTTTGTCTTGGCTGATTACGTAAGTGGAGCGGCCAGGGAGCAGGCCGAGGAATTTGGGAATATTGTAGAGCTTGCGGACTTTGCCGCCGGGATCGAGGAGGAGGGGGAATTTGAGCTTAAAGGTTTCGGCGAACTTGCGGGCGACGGTTTCGGAGTCGGAGCTGATGCCGAGAATGGCGGCGTTTAGTTCCTGGAATGAGGGGAGTTGGTTTTGGAAGCTACAAGCTTCGCTGGTGCAGACGGGCGTGAAAGCTCTTAAATAGAAAAAGAGGACTACGGGTTGTTTTTCAAGCAATTGATACAAGTTAACGGCTGCTCCGGTGGTGGAAGGGAGCGTGAAGTCGGGGGCGATCATGTGGTTTGGTAATGACGGCCTTTCCATACGGCAGGAGTTCCGGCGAGGTCGCGGAAACGGGCGTACCATTGCAGGGCGAGGAATACGAAAAGGGCGATGGGGTGTAGAAAAGCTTCGAATAACGGCTGTTTATAGCGGAGAGATGCCAAGACGCGAGGAAAAATGGAAAGTGCGCAAGTTGTTAGTAGTAAGGCATACAGCAGGATGGCGTGTCCGTTCTTCCTGTCTATAAAAAAAGGGATCACAAAGGGTACGATGTGGCCCAGCCCTAAAAGGGCGGAGAAGACGAAGATGCGGACTGGGGCGGCAATGCCTTCGTTGGCGTTTTTTAAGAGGCCGGAAAAGACTTCGCTGGCGCTGTGGTACATGCGGCAGTCAGCAACGGACGTAGCGTTGCAAAGATCGGTTCGCAGGCCAGCGCGGCGGAACGCTTTCGGAAGCGCGATGCCGTCATGGCGAGAGGTCCGGATAGCGGCGTGGCCTCCGGCTTTGATGTACGCTTGGCGGTCGGCGACAAAAATTTGTCCGCAGCCGGCAGCCAGGGATGGAGCGGTCTGGCGACGCATGATGTCGATGGGCAAGAAGCTTAACAGGAGAAAGTGCATCAGTGGCAGAAGGAGCTTTTCAAAAAAGGTCCCGAGCTCCTGATGGGGAAAACCGCTGACCAGACTGGCTTTGCTTTTTTGCAAAAAGCACACCATGCGCGCTACACCCTCTGGCTGCAAGCGGACGTCGGAATCGATGAAGCAGAGAATGTCATGCCGGGCAAGCGCCGCAAGCACGGAGCAGGCGAATTGTTTGCCGCACCAGCCAGGAGGTAAAGACGGGGCGGATTGGAGGCGTACGCGGCTATCAACGGCGCTCATGGATCGGACGATTTCTGCGGTGCGGTCGTCTGAGTTGTCATCAAGAACAATCACCTCCA
>JBJMGL010000172.1:0-1995 GCA_045807985.1 Bryobacteraceae bacterium | reverse complement strand
GGAGAAAACAAGAGCCTGGAAAACACTTTGACTACCCGATTTTCGCAGTAGACTCGGAAGGGCTTGCTTCAGCCCTTGATAGATCAGGTCCATCTGCTCCACGTCAGGCTGCCGCTGGGAGCGGACAAAGGCGTTGCACAATTCACGAAAGATCCCTTTCGGCTTTCCTTCGTGAACGTACACGTCCGTGCCACTTAGATCGCTGAGTGATTTTTCGACTCGCCTCAGTTTGGTTTCAAACACAAACCAAGTATGCTTGCCTGGTTCCAATTTCTCCCAGGCCACAGCCAAGCCAAGTTCGAAGGGCATATTGAAACGGGGCGTCATCGGTCGCCTCTCATCGAGTTCCACGCGAGAAAGATCGTGTAATGAACTGGCACAAGCTCGAATTAAAGTAAAGATCCGATCTAAACGCCGTTCTCCTCCAGGGATCTCTAACGTGGCGCGAGGGAATAAGCCGAGCGCACCAAGCCCAGCTACATAAGCGAGGAAGAGATCGAGAAATCTCTGATCGTAGGGAACGTTCAGAAAAACGTCAGACGCATTGGGGGGCTCTGGCCTACTTCCGCTTTTTACGTCCAAGATCCTTTACCGGAGTCTTTGCAGTTTTATGCTTTACGAGGCGTCCGCTCGCCTTTCCACTCCCATGGATGATTCCTTGTGCCAGTTCCAGCAGTTCCTTGGTTCGTGCTGGTGGTACACCAGCACGTTCCGCTGTCTCTTCCACAGAAGGAAAAGGGGTCGTAATGTGAAGTGGCTGCGGCATACAACGTTAGTTCAAGTATAGGGCAAATATCGCAGACGGCCAGTCTTGTCCAGAAACAAGAATGCCCATAAAGGCATTTCACAATCTCAGTTAATGGAATGGTCCGCCGCTTTTACTTCCAGCAGCTGGGATATAAGAAGGAAACGAAGGAGATCATTTCATGGAACTACACACGATTGGTATTGACCTGGGCAAAACCGTTTTTCACTTAGTGGGCTTGGACCACCGTGGGCAGGTTATCGTCCGCAAAAAATTCTCGCGGACGCAACTGCTCCGGTTTACGGCGAACCGTCCCGTCTGCTTGGTAGGCATGGAAGCCTGTGGGGGTTCCCACTTTCTGGGACGAGCCCTTCGCGAGCAGGGCCATGACGTGCGTCTGATGCCCGCTCAGTATGTCAAGCCATACGTCAAAACCAATAAGAATGACTTCATCGATGCCGAAGCAATCGCCGAAGCGGTGGGACGGCCCAACATGCGCTTTGTCCCCATCAAGAGTGATGAGCAGTTGGACCTGCAGTCCCTCCATCGTGTGCGGGAGCGCTGGGTGGTGCGGCGGACCGCCGTGGTCAATCAGATTCGTGGCTTATTGCTGGAGCGTGGCATCACGCTGCCCAAGGGGAGAGGTCATCTGGAAGCGGCCCTACCGACCATCCTGGAAGACGTGGAGGGGAAACTCTCGGGCCTTTTAAGATTGCTCGTGATGCAATTGAAACGGGAACTGGACCACTTAGCCGTGCAATTGGAGGAAGCCGATCTGCTGATTCAGAAGGCTGCCCAGGACAACGAAGCCTGCCAACGTTTGGACGCCATTCCCGGCATTGGTCCCATCACGGCGACAGCTTTGATTGCCGCCATTGGACAGGGAGCCGCCTTTCAGAAAGGCCGGGACTTTGCGGCCTGGGTGGGTTTAGTGCCGCGAGAGCACTCCACGGGAGGGAAGCAGAAGTTGCTCGGCATCGGGAAACGGGGCAATGTCTATTTACGAAGACTTTTCATCCAAGGAGCACGGGCCGTTTTGCAATTCAAAGACAAACAATCACCGGGTTTGCGGAACTGGCTCCTGCCGCTCACTGCACGCACTCACTACAACGTGGCGGGTGTAGCGCTCGCCAATAAGCTGGCACGGATGGCTTGGGCCGTGCTGGCAACCGGCGAGGCATATCGACCTCCGGTGCTGCCCAGTACTGCCGCTTAACGGCTCTCTTGCCATGCCTTGAGTCATAGTTTTG
>JBJMGL010000171.1:0-11761 GCA_045807985.1 Bryobacteraceae bacterium | reverse complement strand
CAAACTCGCTTTCCTGCGCGGCCACGCTGCGGGCGGGCTCAACGTTAATGAGATTGAGCCCGTACCGCGCGGTCATTTCGTCGCGGTAACGATACATCTCCGGAAAGTGATATCCGGTTTCCAGAAACAACACCGGAATGTCCGGACGAAACTCCTGGAGCAGACGCAGGACAACCATGTCTTCTGCCTGAAAGCTGCACGTGATACACGGAGATCCGGGTGCGGAGAGGGCTTGCGAGATCGCTTCGCGAGCTTCCGCCACCTGGAGAATACTCGAACCTGTTCTTGGCAGAGTCGTGGTGGTCATATGGAAAAGTCGCCTTCCTGTTGGGAGTCCGTTTGATTTGGCACGGATAATTTCAATCTGCGGAGCAAGTGGTGCAAGGCTTCAAGAGCCTCGGGGTCATGCAAGGCGATCGGTTCAGAGCTACCACCTGCCTGATGAGCATTCAGTTCAAGTTTCCGGTCAGGGTCGTCCGTCGATATCGTCAACGCGCCGTCCTGGAAACGCCATTCAAATCCGACGCTCCTGATGGGAGCCGTTGCTTGATAGCTGCCGGAGATGAGTCCCGCAGCCACGGTGGCGTTCGTCAACGGATCAATCAGGATAAAGCTGCCGGTTGTACGGTTCTTCGTATAAGGATCGAAAACGAGGGGCCGGGCTGTCTCCAGATGAACGGAAGCAATCTCATTCATCTCCAATGTTTGGGCAGAATCGTGGGCCAGCGTATTGATGTTAATGCGGTATTCAATGCTTTTCAACTCCGCCGTTTCTTGCCGTGCCGTGTGCTTTAAGCGATAACGAGCGCCAAGTTGTGCTGGAGTTTCGCTCAGCCAAACCGTTGTCGCCTCAATAAAATTCGATTGCAAAGGCGGGCCATCGATGGCTGCGATGGTATCGCCGCGAATGATGTCAACCTCGTCCGCCAAGCTCAGCGTCACGGATTCGGTCGCACCGGCTACGTTGAGATCTCCATCAAAAGTTGTGATTGCCTGTACCGTTGTTTGACGGCCGGAAGGCAGCACGAGGACGGAATCGCCAGGATGAATTTGACCGGAAGCGACCGTTCCCGCATAACCACGGAAGTGCTGATTGGGACGCACCACGCGCTGGACCGGAAAACGGAAGAATTCTCCGTAAGCGCGGTTCCCAACCGGCACATTCTCCAGGTATTCAAGAAGACTTGGCCCGTGAAACCACGGCATATTGCTGCTGCGCGTCACCACGTTGTCGCCCGTTAACGCGCTAATGGGAACAAAATACGGCTGGATTTGCCGTTCGCCTAAAAATTGTCGAAATTCCCCTTCAATCTTGTCGAAAACAGCTTGATCGAAATCGACCAGGTCCATTTTGTTGACTGCTACGGCGAGATGCGGAAGACCAAGCAGAGATGCAATATAGGCGTGGCGACGGGACTGCGCCAGCACTCCCTTACGCGCATCCACCAGAATAATGGCTAACTCCGCCGTGGAAGCGCCCGTTACCATGTTGCGCGTGTACTGTTCATGCCCTGGCGTATCGGCAATAATAAACTTGCGCCGTGGCGTGGCGAAGTACCGGTAGGCAACGTCAATGGTGATGCCCTGTTCACGTTCCGCGCGCAAACCATCTGTTAACAGGGAGAAATCAATAGCGCCCGCATTCCGTCCCACGGACGCCTTTGTTACCGATTCAAGCTGATCTTCGTACACATTGCGCGAGTCATAGAGCAGCCTGCCAATCAGCGTGGACTTGCCATCATCCACGCTGCCCGCCGTGGTAAAACGCAGCAGATCCTTGGCCTTTTCAGCTTCAAGAAACTCCTCGAATGGGTCAACGACCGGCAGGACTTCTGCTGTCGCCACTAGAAGTAGCCCTCCTGTTTCTTTATTTCCATCGAGCCATCCTGATCGTGGTCAATCACGCGGTTCTGCCGTTCCGAGCGGCGCATGGCGACTAATTCCTCGATAATGCGCGGAATCGTATCGGCCTCAGAGCGGATCGCGCCCGTACAAGGGCTGCACCCAAGCGAACGCATCCGGCACATGACCAGTTGCGGCTCTTCCCCAGGTAAGCGGGGAACAAACGGCTGTTCTATCGGAAGCAACGATTCGCCGCGGACCAGCATCGGCCGTGGCTTGGCGAAGTACAGCGGAACAATCGGAATGCTCTCGGCATGAATGTAATGCCAGATATCAAGCTCGGTCCAGTTTGAAAGAGGAAACACGCGCAGACTCTCTCCTGGATGAACGCGCGTGTTGAATAGATTCCACAATTCCGGCCGCTGATTGCGCGGGTCCCACTGGCCGCGCTGGTCGCGGAAAGAAAAAACGCGCTCCTTGGCCCGCGAACGCTCCTCATCCCGGCGCGCACCTCCGATTGCTGCGTCAAATCCGCCCTGGCGCAAGCCGTCAAGTAATGCCGTTGTTTTCAGCGCCCCACAGCAGCGTTGCGTCCCCCAGGCAAAAGGATTGGCACCCTCATCAAGCGCTGCTCTGTTCGTATGGACAATGAGATTTAATCCAAGCTCAGCCGTGTACTGGTCCCGGAACTCGATCATTTCCCGGAACTTATAACCAGTATCGACGTGTAAAAGCGGAAAAGGAATTTGGCCCGGATAAAATGCTTTCTGAGCTAATCGCAACAGCACCGAGGAATCTTTGCCAATGGAGTAGAGCAGCACCGGACGCTGACACTCCGCCGCTACTTCCCGGAGGATATGGATGCTCTCAGCCTCCAGTGACTTGAGGTGACTCAGAGGGTTCACACTCGCAGGGTAGCACGAAAACGGCAATCTCTATAGATTTACAGGAGAATGCCATTACTCCCGTGAAACTCGCTTTTGTAAGATTCCTGTCGGAATTACTAGGCAAAACTGAATATCATGGAAGTACGGCTATTCGAGCCTGTCAATCTGATGTTGAATTCCCAGTCAGTGTTAGTCCGAAGTACCCCAATAGGTGCTGAATACATAAGCGAGGAAAACGGAACGCATTTTCGAGTTTGGGCGCCGGGGAAGAAATCAGTAAGCGTCGTATTTAAAGACAAGTACACGCCCATGAAGATGAATCCGGAACCAAACGGCTTTTTCGAGGTTTTTGCTCCGGAAGTGTCTGCTGGTGCTCTTTACAAGCTCCAAGTAGAGGGAGACGAAGCGTATCCCGATCCCGCTTCGCGCTTCCAGCCAAATGGCCCGCACAGCTATTCGCAAGTCGTCAATCCTGGACATTTCCAATGGACTGATCAGAATTGGCCCGGCCTGCAGCTGAAAGGCCAAGTGCTTTATGAAATGCACTTAGGTACGTTTACGCCGGGTGGAACGTGGACCTCGGCGGCTGAAAAATTGGAATATCTTCGCGAGACTGGCATAACGGCGCTGGAGATCATGCCAGTCTCGGATTTCCCCGGCAAGTTCGGCTGGGGATACGACGGAGTTCAGCCGTATGCCCCGGTCTCTATTTACGGCACTCCGGATGACATGCGTTCCTTTGTGGATCAGGCTCACGCTTTAGGCATGGGAGTGATTCTCGATGTGGTCTATAACCACCTGGGTCCAGATGGGAACTATCTATCCAAATTTTCGCCGTACTACTTTTCGGAAAAGCACACAACAGACTGGGGACAGGGAATTAACTTTGACGCTGAAAACAGCGGGCCGGTGCGCGAGTTCTTTCGCGAAAATGCTGCCTATTGGATTCGTGAGTTTCACCTGGACGGTCTGCGCTTTGATGCTACGCAGGACATCCATGATGAATATGAGCCTCATATTCTGTGTGAGATTGGCGAGGCAGCACGGGCGGCGGCTGGGGCGCGCTCGATCATTTTAATCGGCGAAAATGAACCGCAAAACACCCGCCTATTGCGCCCGGTCGAAGGAGGCGGATACGGCTTTGATGCGTTATGGAATGACGATTACCACCACACAGCAACTGTTGCTCTGACGGGAAAAGCCGAAGCTTATTACACGGATTACCGGGGCACCCCGCAAGAGTTTGTCTCTGCGGCAAAGTACGGCTATCTTTATCAAGGTCAGTGGTATCGCTGGCAGAACCAACGGAGAGGCACGCCCACACTAGGACTGCCCCGGCCTGCCATGATCAACTTCATACAGAACCACGATCAGATCGCAAATTCGGCCCGTGGGCAACGTACTTACGTGTTCGCTTCGCCCGGCGCTTACAAAGCAATTACCGCGCTAACGCTGCTGATGCCGGGAACTCCCATGCTTTTCCAAGGCCAGGAATTCAACTCTTCCAGCCGCTTTTTGTTTTTTGCCGATCATAAGCCGGAACTGGCGGAGAAAGTTCGCGCGGGTCGTGCGGAGTTTCTTGGACAATGGCGGTCGCTGGTTTTGCCAGAGATGAAGAAGTGTTTCGATGATCCTGCGTCGCCGCAGACCTTTGAGCGGTCGAAACTGGACTTTTCGGAAGTTGAGAAGCATGCGGAAATCTACGCTTTGCACCGCGATCTGCTGCGCTTGCGCCGTCAAGATCCTGTCATCTCTCTGCAAGGGGAAAAGGGCCTTGACGGGGCAGTCTTGTCAGCCCATTGCCTTGCGCTTCGCTTTTTCTCCGATAACTTCGAGAATGATCGCCTCTTATTGGTTAACCTAGGGATAGATCTCGATTTGAACCCAGCGCCCGAGCCCCTGTTGGCTCCTCCGTATTCTTCACTGTGGACAAAGCTCTGGTCTTCGGATGACCCTCAATATGGGGGGTGCGGAACAGCAGTGCTGGATTCGAAGGAGAACTGGAGGATTCCTGGACAGGCCGCCGTTGTCCTGCATCCAATTGCTATCAAGTAATAACTCTGCTTCCAATCGCTGACGTAAAACTGGAATGAACGAAATCTTTACACGCACACCAGGCACACCTTTAACGCAAGAAGAAAAGTGTTATTTGACAGAAACCGAGTGGTTGGTAACCAACGGTTTAGGCGGGTACGCAACCGGCACTGTTGGCGGAACTCCGACGCGAGTTTTTCATGGCTATCTGATCTCGGCGCTTCCTTCTCCGAAGGGACGCACGATGATGTTGAACAACCTGCTTGAGTGCTTAGTATTTCCCGATGGCCAACTCGTGGAACTGAACGGTTTTAGAACAGAAGAAGCAGAGTTTGACGGTTCTTCGTATCTGGCCTCTTTCCGGCTGGATCATGGCCTTCCCGTTTGGACATTCGAGGTGGAAGGGCTGACGATTGAAAAGCGCGTTTATCTTCCGCACCGGCAAAACACAACAGTGATTAATTACCGTGTGACGGAAGGCTCCGGTTCGGTAAAGCTGCAACTGCGTCCGGCTATCAATTTTAGAGGGCACGAGGCGCCTGTTAATACTCCCCTCGCGCAGTACGAAGTTACCTTTCACGACCATCACTTTGAAATTAAAACCGGGGATGAGCCGCCTCTGCGCATGATCCATCTCGGGGAAGGCGCGTATTTCTCTATCGAAAAGCGCGAGATCCGGGACATCGTTTATGAGATCGAGCGCAGCCGCGGTTATACCTGGCGCGGCGACCTTTGGAGTCCTGGCTACTTTTGCGCCGAACTTGCTCCTGGGTGCGAAGTGTCGCTTGTTGCCTCGACGGAAAAATGGGAGATCATGTCAGCTCTGACCCCGCAGCAGGCATGGGATGCGGAGTGTGATCGTAAACGCCGGCTCACTTTGGAAGCGCATCCGGGAACTTGTAGCGATCCTTGCCACGACCTGGTCTGGGCGGCGGATCAGTTCATCTTTGTGCCGGTCGGGCGGCAGGAAGATACTGCGAGAGCCCGCGCCGCCGGAGATGAAATCCGCAGCGTGATTGCCGGTTACCACTGGTTTACGGATTGGGGCCGCGACACCATGATCAGCCTGGAAGGTCTCACCCTGACTACGGGCCGGCAAGTAGAGGCAAGCTATATTCTCCGGACGTTTGCCCATTACATCCGCGATGGGCTGATCCCGAATATGTTCCCGGAAGGCAAAACGGACGGGCTGTATCATACCGCTGATGCAACGCTCTGGTTCTTTCATGCCCTGCATCGCTATCTGCAACTTACGAACGATGAGCACTTGTTGAAGCAGTTGATTCCGAAGCTGCTGGACATTGTCGGCTATCATCTGCGAGGCACGCACTTCAATATCCATGTAGATCACAATGACGGTCTACTTGTGCAAGGCCAAGAGGGCTATCAGCTTACCTGGATGGACGCCAAAGTAGGCGACTGGGTGGTGACGCCCCGGCGCGGAAAGGCTGTGGAGATCAACGCGCTCTGGTATAACGCTTTGCGCCTGCTGGAAGGATGGCTGCGGAAGGTTGACCGGACAAGCGAGGCGGACGGCTTGAAAACGCACGCTGAAAAGGCCAAAAAGTCGTTCAACGAGCGTTTCTGGAATGAGGAAAGCGGCTTCCTTTACGACGTGATTGACGGAGAGAACGGCAAAGCAGATCCGTCTTGCAGGCCAAATCAACTCTTTGCCATTTCGCTGGATTATCCGATTCTTGACGAATCCCGTTGGAAAGCCGTAGTTCGTGTAGCTCAGGAGAGACTTTTAACTCCGGTTGGACTGCGTTCTCTCGCGCCAGGTGAGCCGGATTACAAGCCCAAATACGACGGTGACCTTCGATCAAGAGATGCCGCTTATCATCAGGGCACCGTTTGGGCTTGGTTGATTGGACCATTTATTGATGCCTGGTTGAGGGTCCATCCGGGCGATCACCAAACGGCTCGTGGTTTTCTCAAAGCCTTTGAGACAGATCGGCGGAGCGCGTGCGTCAATTCCATCAGCGAAGTATTTGATGCGGAAGCGCCCTTCAAGCCGCGTGGTTGCTGCGCCCAGGCCTGGAGCATCGCGGAGGTGCTTCGCTGCTTTGTGAAGACCAGCAGCCCTTCCGAGGTGGCGCAGGAAGACTTTGAGATGGCCGGAATGGCTTAAATTTGGAACAACACTTGCGGCGGCGTTGTGACCGCTTTGCCTGCGGAGTACCGTGTACCCGATGAACTGCTGATGGATTAGTTTCGAGACGGCTCATCAGAACGGAAGTCAAATTGCAAGTCTTTCCGGAACAGGAGAGATTTCCATGCCCACACCCGCCGCTTCAGCCCAGAGTCTCAATCTCCGCAGCCTCGGCGCTCTGACACTTCGACAGGGCGATAATGACAAGAACCACGTTTGGGGAGGAAGGGCACAGCCTGATGTGTCAGGAACTCCGATACAGGATCTGCAGACGGTTCTGATTGCGGTCGGGACGCTCACCGCATCGGCTGATGGCCAGTTTGGGGCGCAGACTCAAATGGCCTTACGCCGGTTTCAGTGGTATGTCGCGCATCTGCGCCACCGTCTGAAGTTGGCGCCGGGCGCACTGGCCGCCACCGGAACGATCAGTCAGTATCCACAGCCCGGAAACATTGCCCTTGGTATTTGCGATGCTGGTACGGCGGACCTCTTACTGTCCTGGCAGTCGGACCATTTCGTTACCACGTCCCCACTGGTTCGGTTAAGCCTGGATGCCGTCTCGAACATTCAAACGTCAGACACCTTCCAGGTTCTCGCCTATCCGTCAGCTCAAGAGAGAGAAGTCCTGGTTCATGCCGATTTTGCCAGCACGATCAGTTGTGTCATGAACGAGGAAGCGAAGAAAGCCAACGTGACCTTACGAATCAATCAGACGTTCCGGCGCGAGGATATCCTCCCGACTGGCGCGATCGTTTCGCCCGCGAAAAAGTCGCAGCACCTGGCCGGGCACGCCGTCGATCTGAACATTGTTGACGGGGGCACGATCAATAGTTCCGCCATGTTTAACGCCGGTACGGAGACTGCTGGGGCTGACACTTTCGTCGATGCCGTCAAAGCCAAGGGCTTGCGCTGGGGAGGTGATTTCCATCCGGCCGACCCGGTGCATTTTGACGATTTTCTCGAACCGGACAGCGAAGATTTCA
Source organism: Bryobacteraceae bacterium (assembly GCA_045807985.1). GTDB lineage: Bacteria > Acidobacteriota > Terriglobia > Bryobacterales > Bryobacteraceae > Bog-105. Next base: position 3,863 of record JBJMGL010000171.1, on the reverse strand, counting down.
GCATGACGCTTTTCTTCGCTCAACGTTGCTTTCATCAAAACCACCCTATGCGTCAAGTTGCGTAATCGAGAACGTCCATGCTGAATCTGGTGACGAAAGCGAGATTAACATTTCGTTCTGTTCTGATGGTCATTCTCGTAGCTGCCGCAGTATGGGCGAGCAGTCAGTTAGAGCGTGCGCGAAAGGAAGTCGACACGGCATTTCGCGCCAGACAGCCTTTTGTGTTAGTGGTTACCGGGAGCGGCGAGAAAGCGACTGATACTAGTGAAGCTTATGCAGATTGGGCGGAGTACCTGAACGCCTTCCGCACCCAGGCTGATTCCCGGGTCAAAATCGTCAAGGTGACCGCCCTGCAGTATCCCGAATTCATCACGGGGCCGAAGCTGAAGGACCAGTATGCGACGCTATTCGTTCGTGATGCGGGGCACGTTCTTCTATACGACGGCATGATCCTGGAGCCACAGGTTTATCGCCTGGGGCTGGCCTACCTGCAAGGCCACCCGGATGAGAAGGCAAATCCGGTTAATGGCCTCAAGGAGGCAACTATTCGCCGACGATGGGCAAAGTAACGGAGACTTTTCGATAAGTCGAGCGGCAGCGCTCACTCGATAAACCGCATGACTTGTTCGCGCAATGTGTTTAGAGTTGTGGTGATGCGGTCAGTTTCAAGTAGCACTAAATCTTCATCTGGAGCTAGACTCTGTTTTGCTTCAATCAACCGGCGGTGGTCTTCACGCAGTTTGGGAAGTGTTTCAGCCGCTGCAACCGAGCCTCGCAGCGCGGCTGACAAGTAGTACAGCGTGAACTCCACATCGTTTGAAAACTTCTTGAGAACCGGTGGAGCTTCGTGTCTGGATGTGTGTATTAACTCCGCTTCCATTTCCATCATGGCTTCGACCAGGGAATGCGAACTCGCCAGCATGGAGGTAAGACAGGAAAGCTTTTCCGCTGAAAAATTGGGCTCGGAGCTGACATGATCTACCGATGCTTCGACGTTGGATCGTGCTCGTCTCCAAGCCTGGCGCGCTTCTTCAATGGCACGGGTATTTTCTTCGGTAGAGGCATCAAAGTATTGCATCAATTCATGGAAGTAAAGCCGCGTGGCATCAATTACTTCCGCGAAAACTTCGGAAACCCGTTTCCTCTCCCAGGTGGGCCACAGAGCATAGGCAAGCACCGCGAGAACTCCGCCCACCAATGTATTGACTCCGCGCAAGACGACGACTTGTCCCGGCGGGACTCCGGTTTCGGCAATGAGAAAGACAATCAATCCGCTGATAACGAAGCTGAAGATGCCGTAATTCGCTGGACCATACATCCGGAGCAGGAACGTAAAGCAGCCGACCAGCAGTAATTGGGAAAGCGCGGACGCGGGCAGCGCATGGTAAATCGCGGTTGCAAACAGCAAGCCGCCTAAAGTGCCGGATAGCCGAAGCAACCCACGGCTAAAAGTCGAAGTGAAGTCGGGCTTCAGAATGACGGCAACCGTCATGGGAATCCAATAAGAACGCTGCCAGCTTACGGCCCGTCCCACTGCTTCCGCGACGGCAACACAAGCAGCTAAGCGCAAAGCATGCCGGAAAGTCGCTGACCCGAAGTCAAGGTTAGCCCACAGCGTAGACAACCAGCCTTTGATTTGCAGTTGGATTGGCTGCGCTGATTCATACGTGATAAAACGCTCCAAGCCTTCCGGAGTTGAGTTGTTTGCCAGATGCGCCACGGAACGTAGCTGGCCTGCAAGCACATCCGCAGCCGCAGCCGTTTCAGCCGCAAGCGTGGCGTTGTCTGTTGTTCCCGTGGATACTCTCGCAAGAGCATCGTGCAGTTGATTTGCTGACTGCTGTATCGTCCCGCTATCTTTACCTGTTAACAGGCTTTCACTGACGGCGTGAAGCAGGCCGGACGCAGCGTTGAAGAGATCGTCAACAGCTTCCGTCATCACGGTCTCGCCGGTAAGCTGTGAACGGTAGCGCCCCAGCAGAAACGCCGACATGCGGATACGGTCGGCTTGGTCGAATAAGAGCCGAAAGCGCTCGCCTTCAATCGAGTGATCGTGGCCCAAGGCAGCCAGCGTGTCCTGTACTTGAGTGCTTGGAGACTGAAGCGGGGCACTCAGCAATGTTTCAGAGGAATTTATGCTTTTGGCCAGCTCCGCGTAAACAGAGCCGATCGCACGGCGCTCCGGATCATAACGGTGTACGGGCCAAAACAGCAGAGCAAACGTGGTTTGCAATAATCCGCCGCCCAAAACCAGGAGAGCCGCAGCGATTGATCCTTCGAGTGTCGTCGGTCCGCGCGCTGCGAAAACAATTAGCGCGACGAGCGTGTTGAGCCCCAAATCGCCCGCTCTCGTGCTGATCGACAAGCACATTCCCGCGACAAATGCCCAGATGGTTGGAAGGAGAATCGCCGCTAAGTGGAACTTGCTGGTTGTGGTGCCGGTAAATACGGCGAAAGCGCCGAGCAATGTCCAAGCCAGCATGCGACGGGCCCGGTGAGCGTAAGGGTCCGTGCCGTCGGAATAAGAAACATTGAGAGCGCCCGTGGCCACGGCCACCGCACCCAATGGATTGCCTAACGCGATGCCGACGCCCAGAGGTATCGCAACCGCCAACGAGTTGCGAAGAGCGATCCAGGAACTGTTGACCTTGCCTTTGTCGAGACGGGTAACAGTACGCCAGAGAGCGGCGCTGGGGCTAGGCCCTGCGATGCTTGCCATCAGATAATTAGCACGTCGAGCGTGCGCGGACCATGTACGCCGCGAACTCTCGTCATCTCTATATCGACAGTGGCGGACGGCCCGGAAAAGAACGTCAGAGGGCGATCTTTAACGGACTGGAGCTTGCGTATTGCCTCGGGAACAAGCTCGACAATGTCTTCATGCCGTAGTACACAAAGGTGGTAATCGGGAATCAGCGTAGCGGCACGGCGGCCTTGTTCACGGGAGCTTTGCAGCACCACGGTCCCGGTAAGCGCAATCGCCAGCGTGCAGAGCGTAACAACTCCATCATTCAAGTCGAGCTGGTCCTTGCTTAAGTTTTCATCCGGAATGAACATGAAGCCTGCCGGACGCCATTCCATTGGGAAAGCGGGGGGAACAATTAAGATGCGCTTGCCCCGGCTGGATAGAATATCCGCAATGTCGGCCTGCGTGTCGCCGGACCCGTAAAAGGGGGTGCCGTTATAGTGCCGGATGCGTTCGTCGAATAGCTGAATGCGGTCGGTCTCGCTCAAAGTGCCAATACGCTGGTAGTAGCGCGGCAACTGCCGCCATTCCTCCGCGGCTTGCGCAGCGCGCGAGTTGTCATGTGTCTTCAGCGCGACTTTGATCCGGCCAAGAATGTGGCTTCTGGAGTTCATGCAGGCTCTCCCGACCGCCTTTGTTTCCACCACTGCCGGAATGATTGCTTAGGAAATGGCATAAGATCGCGGGTATTGGTCCACCCGGAAAGCATTCCCGGCAGATGATCGATGGTTCCGTTATGCACCAATGGAAATTGCCCGAATTTAGCAATTGCCTCCGCCGTGGTCATCAAACCTGAACTTGAAAACACAAGAGCCATAGCCTGCATCGCAATGTTTTCAGGATGCAGCTTGCCGAGAAAAGTGCTCTGGTCTTCCCGCACAATCTTGCCTCGCAGGTGAATTAAAATTTCGGGGATATTGATTTTTACCGGGCAAACGTCATAACAAGCGCCGCATAAGGAAGACGCATAGGGCAGGGAACGCGAGTGCTGCAAATTTTGTAGTTGGGGCGTGATGATCGCTCCAATCGGGCCTTGGTAAACCGATCCGTAAGCGTGGCCGCCGGTCTGATGATAAACCGGACAAACATTCAGACATGCGCCGCAGCGAATGCAGTT